>JADCHE010000001.1 GCA_020248665.1 Burkholderiales bacterium
CGCAAGGACGCGGCCGCCGCGATCCTGTACTCGGCCGAGAAGGCGACCTGGATGGCCGGCGAGGCGATCCAGTGCCTCGGCGGCAACGGCTACATCAACGAGTACCCGACCGGCCGGCTGTGGCGCGACGCGAAGCTCTACGAGATCGGCGCCGGCACCTCCGAGATCCGGCGGATGCTGATCGGCCGGGAGCTGTTCGCGGAGACACGGTGAGCCGCACGTCCGACCGGGCCGTCGCGATCGCCGAGGCGATCCGGGCCGGCTTCGACCGCCACTACGCGCTGTTCCGCTACAACGCGCAGCAGGCCAAGTCGCGCTACGAGGCGGCCGACTGGCACGCGATCCGCCACCTTGCGCGCGAGCGGATCGACTTCTACGATGCCCGCGTGCGCGAGGCGGTCGAGCGCATCGAGACCGGCTTCGGCCAGACCGAGCTCGCCGCCGGCAACTGGGTGCAGGTCAAGCGCCACTACGTCGCGCTGCTCGCCGAGCACCGGCAGCCCGAGCTCGCCGAGACCTTCTTCAATTCGGTGTGCGCGAAGCTGCTGCACCGGACCTACTTCCACAACGACTTCATCTTCGTGCGGCCTGCGGTCGCGACCGACTACCTCGACGGCGACCCGCCGAGCTTCCGCGCCTACTACCCGGCGCAGGACGGGCTGCGCGCGACGCTGCGCCGGATGATCGTCGACCTCGGCCTCGCCTGCCCGTTCGTCGACATCGACCGCGACCTGGGCCTGGTGATGCGCGCGATGGACGAGTGGCTGGGCGCCGACTTCGCGCCGCAGAGCGACTGGCAGCTCAACGTGCTGCGCACGCTCTTCTTCCGCAACAAGGGGGCCTACCTGATCGGGCGCCTCGTCAACGACGGCGAGGTGACCCCGTTCGCGATCCCGATCCTGCAGGACTCGCGCCGGCGCCTGTACCTCGACACGATCCTGTTCGGCCCCGATCGCATCGAGACGCTGTTCAACTTCTCGCGCGCGTACTTCATGGTCGACATGGAGGTGCCCTCGGCGTACGTGCGCTTCCTGAGGACGCTGATGCCGACCAAGCCCGAGTCGGAGCTCTACACGATGCTCGGGCTGCACAAGCAGGGCAAGACCGCCTTCTACCGCGACTTCCTCGCGCACCTGAAGCACTCGGGCGACAAGTTCGTGATCGCGCCGGGCATCAAGGGCCTGGTGATGGGCGTCTTCACGCTGCCCTCGTTCCCGTACGTGTTCAAGATCATCAAGGACAAGCGCAGCAAGGACGTCAGCCGCGAGTTCATCAAGAAGCAGTACCAGCTGGTCAAGGCGCACGACCGGGTGGGCCGCATGGCCGACACCTGGGAGTACTCCGACGTGCCGTTCCCGAAGGCGCGCTTCGACGCGGCGCTGCTCGCCGAGCTGCGCGAGACCGCGCCCTCGCTGATCGAGGAGGACGCCGACACGATCGTGATCCGCCACCTCTACATCGAGCGGCGGATGGTGCCGCTCAACCTCTGGCTCGAGCGCTGCAGCGACGACGAGCGCATGCACGCGGTGATGGAGTACGGCGACGCGATCAAGCAGATGGTCGCCGCCGACATCTTCCCCGGCGACATGCTGTGGAAGAACTTCGGCGTCACCCGCCAGGGCCGCGTGGTCTTCTACGACTACGACGAGGTCGCCTACGTGACCGACTGCGTGTTCCGCCGGATTCCGCCGCCGCGCACGCCCGAGGACGAGATGTCCTCGGAGCCCTGGTACACCGTCGGACCGCACGACGTGTTCCCCGAGGAGTTCGGCACGTTCCTGCTCGGCGATCCGCGCGTGCGCTCGATCTTCATGAACCACCACGGCGACCTGCTCGACGCGGAGTTCTGGCAGCGCAAGCAGGCCGCGGTGCGCGCCGGCCGCTTCGACGACGTGTTCCCGTACTCCGAATCGGTGCGGTTCCGGAACCGCTATGATGAGGAGGACACCGCGCCCGCAGCGTCCCTGTCCGATCCTTCGACCGTGGGCCTCGCGGCCACGCCCGCCGTGCCGCCCCAGCCCGCCCACTGACCCGACCCCACGAGGAGCACCGCCATGGCCGATCCCGTCGTCATCGTCTCCGTCGCCCGCACGCCCATCGGGGCGATGATGGGCGAGCTCTCCGGTTTCGCCGCCCACCAGCTCGGCTCGCACGCGATCAGGGCCGCGGTCGAGCGCGCCGGGCTCAAGCCCGAGCAGGTCCAGGAAGTGATCATGGGCTGCGTGCTGCCCGCCGGCCAGGGTCAGGCACCGGCGCGCCAGGCCACGCTCGGTGCCGGCCTGCCGACGTCGTCGGGCGCGACCACGATCAACAAGGTCTGCGGTTCCGGCATGAAGGCCGCGATGCTCGCGCACGACCTGCTCGCGGTCGGCAGCCAGGACGTGGTCGTCGCCGGCGGCATGGAGAGCATGTCGAACGCACCGTACCTGATGCTCAAGGGCCGCGGCGGCTACCGCTACGGCCACGCCACGCTCTTCGACCACATGGCGCTCGACGGTCTCGAGGACGCCTACGAGAAGACCCCGAACGGCGGCGGCAAGTCGATGGGCCAGTTCGCCGAGGACTGCGCGGGCAGGTACACCTTCACCCGCGAGGAGCAGGACCGCTACGCGATCGCCTCGACCGAGCGCGCGAAGAAGGCGAACACCGACGGCTCGTTCGCGTGGGAGATCGCCGGGCTGACCGTCGCCGGCAAGAAGGGTGAGGTGACGATCGACAAGGACGAGAGCCCGTTCAAGTCGAACATCGAGAAGATCCCGGCGCTCAAGCCCGCGTTCCGCAAGGACGGTACCGTGACCGCCGCCACCTCGTCGTCGATCTCCGACGGCGCGGCCGCGATGGTGATGATGCGCGCCTCCACCGCCGAGAAGCTGGGCCTGGAGCCGGTCGCGCGGCTGGTCGCGCACGCGACACACTCGCAGGAGCCGCAGTGGTTCACGACCGCTCCGGTCGGCGCGATCCAGAAGCTCTACGCGAAGACCGGCTGGTCGACCTCGAACGTGGACCTCTACGAGATCAACGAGGCGTTCGCGGTCGTCGCGATGGCGGCGATGAAGGAGCACGGCATCCCGCACGAGAAGGTCAACGTGCACGGCGGCGCGGTCGCGCTCGGCCACCCGATCGGCGCGTCGGGTGCGCGACTGATCGTCACGCTGATCGGCGCGCTCCGGAAGACCGGCGGCAAGCGCGGCGTCGCGTCGCTCTGCATCGGCGGCGGCGAGGCGACCGCCGTGGGGATCGAGCTCGTCTGACATGCCGACCGCCCTCATCCTCGGCGCGTCGCGCGGCATCGGCCTCGAGTTCGTCCGGCAGTACCGCGCGGCCGGCTGGACGGTGTTCGCGACGTTCCGGGGCGAGGACGACCGGGTCCGCCTGCGCGACCTCGGCGCGCAGACGCTCAAGCTCGACGTGCAGCGCATCGAGGACGTCGCGGGCATCGCGTGGCAGCTCGACGGCGAGCGGCTCGACGTCGCGGTGGTCAACGCCGGCGTCTACGGTCTGCGCACCTCGAGCGTCCAGTCGCCGCCCACGGACGAGCAGTTCGACCTGGTGATGCGCACCAACGTGCTCGGCGCGATGCGGCTGCTGCCGGTGCTCGCGCCGCTGCTCGCGCCGTCGCAGGGCACGCTCGCGTTCGTCTCGAGCAGGATGGGCTCCATCGCGGAGTCGCAGGCGAGCTACGGCATGCTCTATCGGGTCTCGAAGGCCGCGGTCAACATGGTCGCGAAGATGGCCCACTGCGACTACGGCCCGATGGGCATCCGCGTGCTGTCGCTGCATCCGGGCTGGGTGCGCACCGACATGGGCGGCCCGAACGCCGACGTCGACGTGGCCGACAGCGTCTCCGGCCTGCGCCGCGTGATCGCCGAGCGCGCGGCGCATCCGGGCGGCGGCTTCTTCGACTGGCGCGGCCAGCCGATCGCGTGGTGAGCGGCGCACGATGAGCGTTCGTTCCGACGACACCCCGGCGCGCCGGCTGATCTCGTCCGGCTCGTCGTTCGAGGCGCTCGCCGGCTACTCGCGCGCGGTCGTCGACGGCCGCGACGTCCACGTCTCCGGCACCACCGGCTTCGACTACGCGACGATGGCGATCGCCGACGACGTGGTCGTGCAGACCCGGCAGTGCCTCGCCAACATCGCCGCCGCGCTCGCGCAGGCGGGCTGCACGCTCGACGACGTCGTGCGCGTGCGCTACCTGCTGACCGACGCGGCCGACTTCGCCCGCGTCGCGCCGCTCTTCGGCGAGGCGTTCGCGCGCGCGCGCCCGGCGGCCACCGCGATGGTCGTCGGCCTGGTCGATGCGCGGATGAAGATCGAGATCGAGGTCGACGCGCGGATCCCCGCGCCCTGCGCCCCGCCCCCGCACGACTGGGGCCCGGTCACGGGCGCCTGAGGCCGATGGCCGGCACCGACGACGAGCCGCTGCCCGACGCGATCGACCGGCTGGTCCGCGTCGGCGAGCGCTTCGGGCGCGAGCTGCGCTGGAGCGCCGACGACATCCGCCGCTTCGCCGACTCGACGGGCGACGCGAACCCGATGCACCACGACGCCGCCTACGCCGCGTCGACGCCGATCGGCGGGCTGATCGCCAGCGGCACCCAGACGGTGTCGGCGATGATGGGCGCGTTCGCGTCCTGGTTCACGCGCCGCGAAGACGGCGTCGTCCGCGACGCGCTCGGCATGGGCTTCACCTTCGCGCTGCGCGCGCCGGTGCGGGCCGACGAGCCACTGCGCATCGAGTGGGAGGTGGTGGCGCGCGAGTACAGGCCTAAGCACCGCGGCTTCGTGGTGACCGCCCGGGGCACGGCGTCGACGCCGGCCGGCGTCGCGCTCGAGGCCGAAGGCACGGGGCTGGTGCGCCCGCCGCCGATGGAGACGACCGCATGATCCTGTCCGAAGAACTGTCGATGATCCGCGACTCGGTGCGCGCCTACGTCGCCGAGCGCGTCGCGCCGCACGCCGCGCGCTGGGACCGCGACGGCACGTTCCCGAAGGACGCGCTGCGCGGCCTCGCCGAGCTCGGCTGCTACGGCGTCGCCGTGCCCGAGCGCTGGGGCGGCGCGGGGCTCGACTACACCGCGCTCGCGGTGATCCTCGAGGAGATCGCCGCCGGCGACGGCGCGACCTCGACCATCGTGTCGGTCAACAACTGCCCGGTCTGCTCCATCCTCATGGCGTACGCGACCGACGCTCAGAAGGCGGAGTGGCTGGTGCCGCTCGCGCGCGGCGAGATGCTCGGCGCGTTCTGCCTGACCGAGCCGCACGTCGGCTCCGACGCGTCGGCGCTGCGCACGACCGCGCGCCGCGAGGTCGCGTCCGACGGCCGCGTCGAGTACGTGATCGACGGGGTCAAGCAGTTCATCACCTCGGGGAAGAACGCCGACGTCGCGATCGTGATGGCGGTGACCGACAAGGCCGCGGGCAAGCGCGGCATCTCGGCGTTCCTCGTGCCGACCTCGACGCCCGGCTACGTGGTCGCCAGCCTCGAGCGCAAGACCGGCCAGCACGCGTCCGACACCGCGCAGATACGCTTCGAGGGCTGCCGCGTGCCGGCGCGGAACCTGCTGGGCGAGGAAGGCGCGGGCTACCGGATCGCGCTGTCCGGGCTCGAGGGCGGGCGCATCGGCATCGCCTCGCAGTCGGTCGGCATGGCGCGCGCGGCGTTCGAGGCGGCGCTGCGCTACTCGAAGGAGCGCGAGGCGTTCGGCGCGCCGATCTTCCAGCACCAGGCGGTGCAGTTCAGGCTCGCCGACATGGCGACCTCGATCGAGGCCGCGCGCCAGCTGATCCTGCACGCGGCGGCGCTGAAGGACGCCGGCCAGCCCTGCCTCAAGGAGGCGGCGATGGCCAAGCTCTTCGCCTCCGAGATGGCCGAGCGCGTCTGCTCCGACGCGATCCAGGTGCACGGCGGCTACGGCTACGTCGAGGACTTCCCGGTCGAGCGGATCTGGCGCGACGTCCGGGTCTGCCAGATCTACGAAGGCACGAGCGACATCCAGAAGGTGCTGATCGGCCGCGCGCTGGCCAACGAGAGGTGAGGCGATGCAGACGGTGAAGCTGGAGGCGATCGACGGCGGCGCGGTCCGCGCGTTCGTCGCGCGGCCGCAGGGCGAGCCGAAGGGCTGCGTCGTGGTCGCGCAGGAGATCTTCGGGGTCAACGACCACGTCCGCTGGGTGCTCGCCGAGCAGTACGCGAAGGCCGGCTACCTCGCGGTCGCGCCGGCATTCTTCGACCGGCTCGAGCCCGACGCGCAGTTCGGCTACACGCCCGAGACCACCGCGCGCGGCCGCGCGCTCGTCGACCGGCTCGGGCTCGACGCGCCGCTGCGCGACATCCGCGCCGCGCAGCAGCAGGTGGGACGGGGCCTGCCCTGCGGCGTCGTCGGCTTCTGCTGGGGCGGCACGGTCGCGTACCTCGCGGCGACCCGCCTCGGCCTGCCCGCGGTCGGCTACTACGGGGGGCGCACCGCGCCCTACCTGCACGAACGGCCACAGGCGCCGCTGATGCTGCACTTCGGCGAGCACGACGCGCTGATCCCGATGGACACCGTGAAGCGCATCAGCGCGACGCACCCCGACGTGCCCTGCCACGTCTACCCGGCCGGCCACGGCTTCAACCGGTCAGGCCACCCGGACTGGCACGAGGACTCGGCCCGCACCGCCCTCGAGCGCACGCTCGCGTTCTTCCTCCAGCACCTTCGCCATGACTGACACCACTCCGATCCGCGTCGCACTCTCCGGCGTCACCGGCTGGGCCGGCTCCGCCCTCGCCCGCGGCATCCTCGCCGCGCCCGACCTGCGTCTGGTCGCCGGCATCGCGCGGCAGGCCGCGGGCCGCAGCGTCGGTGACGCGCTCGGCGTCGACTGCGCGGCGCCGGTGGTCGCGACCGCCGCCGAGGCGGTCGCCCGGCGCCCCGACGTGTTCTTCGAGTTCTCGAAGCCCGACGTGGCGCTCGACAACGTGCTCGCGGCGATCGGCGCCGGGGCGCACGCGGTGGTCGGCACCTCGGGACTGTCGAACGAGGACTACGCGCGCGTCGACGCGGCCGCGCGTGCCGCCGGACGCGGCGTGCTCGCCTGCGGCAACTTCGCGATCACCGCGGTGCTGCTGCAGAAGTTCGCCGAGATGGCGGTGAAGTGGCTGCCCGACGTCGAGCTGATCGACTACGCGTACGAAGGCAAGGTCGACGTGCCCTCCGGGACGGTGCGCGAGCTCTCGGTGCGGCTGGGCGCCGCGCGCGGCGACGCGCTCGCCTCGGCGCTGCCGACCTCGAAGCTGCGCGGGCCGGTCGAGACGCGCGGCGCCTCGATGTCCGGCATCCCGGTGCACTCGGTGCGCCTGCCCGGCTACGTGCTCGGCGCAGAAGCGGTCTTCGGCGCGCCCGACCAGCGGCTGCACCTGCGCCACGAGGCGGGCGCGGGCGCCGAGATCTACGTGCAGGGCGCGCTGCTCGCGATCCGGCGCGTGTCGCGACTGACCGGCGTGGTGCGCGGCCTGGATCGCGTGATGGAAGGCTGACGATGGCCGCCGAGTACACGCTCCACTGCTTCGCGCAGTCCGGCAACGCCTACAAGGCGGCGCTGATGCTGAACCTGTGCGGCGCCGACTGGACGCCGCGCTTCGTGGACTTCTTCGGCGGCGAGACGAAGTCCGAGGCCTATCGCGCGATCAACGTGATGGGCGAGGTGCCGGTGCTCGAGCACCGGGGGCGCAAGCTGTCGCAGTCGGGCGTGATCCTCGACTACCTGGCGCACACGCTCGGGCGCTTCGACTGGGAGGGCGACGAGGAGCGGCGCGAGGTGCTGCGCTGGATCCTGTGGGACAACCACAAGCTCACCAGCTACACCGCGACGCTGCGCTTCCTGGTGTCGCTCAGCAAGGACCCCAGCCCCGCGGTCGTCGAGATGTTCCGCGCGCGGGCGCTCGCGGCGATCGGCGTGCTCGAGAAGCAGCTGACCGGCCGCGACTGGGTCGCGCTCGACAAGCCCTCGATCGCCGACCTGTCGATCTGCGGCTACCTGTGGTTCAACGACGAGTTCGGCGTCGACTGGGCGACGTACCCGGCGATCGGCGCGTGGCTAGGCCGGCTGCGGGCGATGCCCGGCTGGAAGCACCCGTACGACCTGATGCCCGGGCATCCGCTGCCCGCGAAGCGCTGAGCATGCGCGTCGAAGGCGTCCTCTTCGACTGCGACGGCGTGCTCGTCGACAGCGAGCCGATCACCAACGGCGTGCTGACCGCGATGCTCAACGAGCTCGGGCTCGGCTTCACGCTCGAGCAGACGATGCGCACCTTCATGGGCAAGGCGCTGCGCGACGAGCTCGACATCATCGAGCGGCTCTCCGGCCGTCGGCTGCCGCCCGACTGGTACGCGGGCTTCGCCGCGCGCCGCGACGCGGCGCTCGCGCGCGAGGTGAAGGCGGTGCCCGGCGTCGATGGCGTGCTCGACGCGCTCGACACCGGCGGCGTGCCGTTCGCGGTCGCCTCGGGCGCCGACCGTGCGAAGATGCGACTCACGCTCGGCACGACCGGGCTGCTCGGCCGCTTCGAGACCGAGCAGGCGCGGCTGGTCGCGCTCGCGCGGGCCGCGGGCGCCGGCGCCGACGGCCCGTTCCCGCCGCCGGTACCCGGATCGCGGCTGTTCGGCGCCGACATGGTCGAGCGCGCGAAGCCGGCGCCGGACGTCTACCTGCTCGCCGCGCGCGGGCTCGGCCTCGACCCCGCGCGCTGCGTGGTGATCGAGGACACGCCGACCGGCACCGCCGCGGGCGTCGCCGCCGGCGCGGCCGTGCTCGGCTACTGCGCGCACGCCGATCCGCGTGCGCTGCTCGCCGCGGGCGCGGCCGCTGTGTTCGACGACATGCGGCAGCTCGCCGCGCTCATCGCCTCCTGACGCCATGCACCCGATCCAGACCAGGCTCGACGTCCGCTCCGACGACTTCCAGGCCAACGCCGAGGCGATGCGCCTGCTCGTCGCCGACCTGAAGGCGAAGATCGCCAAGGCGACCGAGGGCGGCGGCGAGGCCGCGCGCGCGAAGCACGCCGCCCGCGGCAAGCTGCTGCCGCGCGACCGGGTCGACGGCCTGCTCGACCCCGGCACGCCATTCCTCGAGTTCTCGCCGCTCGCCGCGCACGGCATGTACGGCGACGAGGCACCGTGCGCCGGCATCGTCACCGGCGTCGGGCGCGTGGCCGGCGTCGAGTGCGTGATCGTGTGCAACGACGCGACGGTGAAGGGCGGCACCTACTACCCGGTGACCGTCAAGAAGCACCTGCGCGCGCAGGAGATCGCGCAGCAGAACCGCCTGCCCTGCATCTACCTCGTCGACTCGGGCGGCGCGAACCTGCCGAACCAGGACGAGGTGTTCCCCGACCGCGACCACTTCGGGCGGATCTTCTTCAACCAGGCGAACCTGTCCGCGCAGGGCATACCGCAGATCGCGGTGGTGATGGGCTCGTGCACCGCCGGCGGCGCCTACGTGCCGGCGATTAGCGACGAGTCGATCATCGTGCGCAACCAGGGCACGATCTTCCTCGGCGGCCCGCCGCTGGTGAAGGCCGCGACCGGCGAGGTGGTCTCACCCGAGGACCTCGGCGGCGGCGACGTGCACACGCGGCTCTCGGGCGTGTCCGACTGGCTCGCGAACGACGACGCGCATGCGCTCGCGCTCGCGCGCCGGATCGTCGGCAACCTCAACTGGAGGAAGCCCGAGCAGCTCGTGCGCAGCGAGCCGCGCGATCCGCTCTTCGACCCGAAGGAGCTGTGGGGCGTCATCCCCACCGACACCCGCAGGCCCTACGACGTGCGCGAGGTGATCGCGCGGATCGTCGACGGCTCCGAGCTCGACGAGTGGAAGGCGCGCTACGGCACGACGCTGGTGACCGGCTTCGCGCGGATCCACGGCATGCCGGTCGGCATCGTCGCGAACAACGGCATCCTGTTCTCGGAGTCGGCGCTCAAGGGCGCGCACTTCGTCGAGTTGTGCTGCCAGCGCAGGATCCCGCTGCTCTTCCTGCAGAACATCACCGGCTTCATGGTCGGGCGCAAGTACGAGAACGAGGGTATCGCCCGCAATGGCGCGAAGCTGGTCACCGCGGTCGCGTGCGCGCAGGTGCCGAAGTTCACCGTGATCATCGGCGGCAGCTTCGGCGCCGGGAACTACGGCATGTGCGGCCGCGCGTACTCGCCGCGCTTCCTGTGGATGTGGCCCAACGCGCGGATCAGCGTGATGGGCGGCGAGCAGGCGGCCTCGGTGCTGGCGACCGTGCGGCGCGATGGCATCGAGGGCCGGGGCGGCGCCTGGAGCCCCGAGGAAGAGGCGGCGTTCAAGAAGCCCTTGCTCGAGCAGTACGAGCGCGAAGGGCATCCGTACTACGCGACCGCGCGGCTCTGGGACGACGGCGTGATCGACCCGGCCGATACGCGGCGAGTGCTCGCTCTCGGGCTGTCGGCGAGCCTGAACCAGCCGATCCCGGAGACGAAGTTCGGCGTGTTCAGGATGTGACGGCGCCGCGCTTCCCCTTCGACGGCGACGAGGCCGCGGTCGTCGCCGACACCTGCCGCTGGCTCGAGCGCGCGGTGATCGGGCTGAACCTGTGCCCGTTCGCGAAGGCGGTGCACGTGCGCGGACAGATCCGCTGGACGGTGACCGGCGCGAGCGACCGGCGCGAGCTGCTCGACGAGCTGAAGCACGAGCTGCGCGTGCTGGCCCAAGCCGACCCGGAAGCGATCGACACCACGCTGCTCGTGCACCCCCGCGTGCTCGCCGACTTCGACGACTACCTGGATTTCGTCGAACAGGCCGAGCGCGCGGTCCGCAAGGCGGGGCTCGAGGGCACCCTGCAGGTCGCGAGCTTCCACCCCGACTATGCGTTCGGCGACGCGCCGCCCGATGACCCGGCGAACGCCACCAACCGCTCGCCGTACCCCATGCTCCACCTGCTGCGCGAGGCGAGCGTCGACCGCGCGATCGAGGCCTTCCCCGACGCGGCCGGGATCTACGAACGGAACATCGAGACGCTGCGCCGGCTGGGCCACCAGGGTTGGCGCCACCTGATGGCGTCGGACGAACACTGAGGAGGACTGCGGATGTCGTGCGGCTACGTCGTCGGACGGATTTCGGTGAAGCACCCGGAGCGCTGGGCCGAGTACCGCGCTCGGGTGCCCGGCACGCTCGTTCCGTGGGGCGGCGAGCTCGTCTTCCGGGGCCGGCGGGCGTCGGTGCCGGCGGGCGAGGAGCCGCATCCCGACATCGTCGTGATCCGCTTCCCGAGCCTCGAGGCGGCGAACGGATGGCACGCGTCGCCGGCCTACCAGGCGCTCGTGGCGCTGAGGCTGCAGGCGGCGGACGTGGTGCTGGCGATGTACGAGGCGTGACCGCTCACCCCGCCCGCGCCGCCTCCCGCAGGACCCGCTTCAGGATCTTCCCCGTCGCCGTGCGCGGCAGCGGCTCGCTCGCCAGCCGGATGTGGCGCGGCACCTCGAACGCCGCGAGCCGTTCGGCCGCGAACGCCCGCAGCGCTTCGGCGTCGAGCCCCGGCTCCGCGTAGACCGTCGCGCCGACCTCCTCGCCGAGCCGCTCGTCCGGCACCGCGTAGACCGCGACCTCGTGCACCAGCGGGTGCTGCAGCAGCGCGGCCTCGACCTGTCCGCAGCCGATGTTCTCGCCGCCGCGGATGATCAGGTCCTTGATCCGGTCGACGATGAAGACGAAGCCCTCGTCGTCGATGTAGGCCATGTCGCCGGTGCGGAACCAGTCGCCGTCGAAGGCGTCGCGCGTCGCCTCGGGCCGGTTCCAGTACTCGCGGAACAGCGACGCGCCGCGCACCTGCAGCTCGCCGCGCGCGCCCGCGGGCAGCGCGCGACCGTGCTCGTCGACGACGCGCAGGTCGAGCACCTGCGAGCTGCGCCCCGAGCTCTCCGGCCGCGTCAGGTAGTCGGGGCCACCGATGCCCGCGCCGATCGCGAAGGTCTCGGTCATGCCCCAGCCGGTGATCGGCAGCGCGTTTGCCAAGGTCGCGTCGATCCGCGCGACCTGCTCGGGCGCACGCGGCGCGCCGCCGCCGCCGACCGAGGCGAGCGAGGACAGGTCGTGCCGGCCCTGCGCGGCGACGCGCAGCAGGTCGCCGGTGACCGCGGCGGGACCGATCACCGACACCAGCCGCTCGCGCTCGACGAGCGCCGCCGCGGCCTCCGGGTCCCACCTGTACATGCAGACCACGCGTCGCTGCGGGCGGTACGACGCGAGCAGCGACCCGGCGAGCCCGGTCACGTGGAACAGGGGCACCGCGAGCAGCGTGCCGTCCTGCCCGGGCGCGAGCGCGGGCGGCACGACGCCGGTCGCGCGCTCGCCGATCGCGCGGTCGAGCTCCCACGACAGCAGCGCCGACAGGATGTTCCGGTGCGTCGAGACGACACCCTTCGGATGACCGGTCGAGCCCGAGGTGTAGAGGATCGTCGCCGCGTCGTCGGGGTCGATCGACGCGGGCGGCATCGGGCCGTCGCCGGCCGCCTCCACCAGCGAGGCGAGCGGGCGGGCGCCGTGCGCGGTCGCGTCGGTGCGGACCGCGAGCACCGCGAGACCGGGGATCGGCGCACAACGCGCGAGGCGCTCGAGCCGCTCGGCGTCGGCAAGCAGCGCCTTCGCGCCGCTGTCGCGCAGGCCGTAGTCCATCTCGTCGGACTGCCAGTGCGCGTTCATCGTGACCGCGATCGCGCCGATCGAGGTGATCGCGGTGAACGCGAGGATCCACTCCGGGTAGTTGCGCATCGAGATCGCGACGCGGTCGCCGGGGCGCACGCCGCAGTCGGCGACCAGCACGCGGCCGATCCGCGCGGCCGCGTGCCACGCCTGCGCGAAGGTCCAGCGCTCGTCGGCGTAGGCGAGGAACGGCAGGTCGCTTGCGGTCGATTCGACGAGCTCGCGCAGCGAGCGCGGCGCGTGGCGGAACGCACGGACGCGGCGGCCGTTCGCCTCGATCGCGGCCAGCTCGAACGGCTGGCCGACGGCGGTGAGCTCGGTGATCGCCTGCTCGCGGGTCGTCGTCATCGGGGCCTGTCTCCGGATCGCGTGCCAAGGTCGACG
>JADCHE010000010.1 GCA_020248665.1 Burkholderiales bacterium
ACGCACGCCAGTCGACGACCTTCGCCGGATCGCTCCTGACCGACCTCGGGCCGCGGCTGTCGCACACCCTCGCGGTGGAGTACCAGAACGAGAAGGTCGACCGGCCCTACTGGGGCACGCCCCTGCTCAATCCGACGACCGTGGAGGGCCGCATCCTGCCCGAGACGCGATTCGCGAACTACAACTCGAACGACGGGACCTACGAGCAGACCGTCAAGTGGGCCCGCTCGATCATCGACTGGCGGGCGTCGGACGCGACGTCGGTGAGGAACACGCTCTACCTCTACGACGCGCTGCGGGACTACCGCAACGTCGAGGTCTACCGCTTCAATGCCGCGAACACCGCGGTCGTCCGTTCGGCCGCGCTGCTGCAGCGCCACGACCAGGAACTCGTGGGCAACCGTCTCGAGGCGCTGCATCGGAGCACGCTCGCCGGCCTGCCTTCCGACTGGTCCGCGGGCATGGACGTGTCGTTCAATCGCCAGACCCGCTATCCGCGCTCGCTGCCGGGCACGGTCAGCACGGTGCCGCCCACCGGATTCGTCACCGAGGACTTCTTCTCGATTCCCGGCATGACACCGGGCTTCGTGGCGGACCGGACGAATCGCGTCGACACGGTCGCGCTCTTCGTCGAGAACCGGACCAGGGTGCTGCCTTCGACGTCCCTGGTCACGGCGCTGCGCCACGACCGCATCGACCTCGAGGTGGTGAACCAGCGCACGGTGACCGCGACCGACCCCGCGGTCTTCCAGCGGACGTATCGCCCGACGACCGGTCGGATCGGGGTGGTCCAGGACCTGACCCCGAGCGCGAGCGTGTACGCCCAGTACGCGACCTCGGCCGATCCGCCGGCCGGGATCCTGACCACCGCGAACTTCTCCCAGTTGCGCGACTTCGACCTCTCGACGGGCCGGCAGTTCGAGATCGGCGCGAAGGGCGACTACCTCGAGGGCCGGGGCGTGGCGACGGTGGCCGCCTACACGATCGCCCGCGAGAACCTGTCGATGGCCGATCCGTCCAACCCGGGCACCACGGTGCCGATCGGGAAGCAGTCGGCGCGCGGCATCGAGCTCGCGACCTCGGTTCGACCGGTCGCCGGCTGGCTGCTCGCGGGCAACCTCGCGTGGGTCGATCCGCAGTTCGACGAGTTCACCGAGAACGTCGGCGGGACCGCTGTCTCGCGCGCGGGCAACCGCCCGCCGAACACCCCGACGCGGGTGGCGAACCTGTGGGTCGACTGGGCCTTCGCGCCCGGCTGGAACGCCGGGGCGAGCGCACGGTACGTCTCGCACGTGTACGCGAACGCGGCGAACACCACCAGCGCGCCCGCCTACACGCTGCTCGGCCTGTCGCTCGGCTACCGGATCTCCCGGAACCTGTCGCTCACCGCGCGGGTCGACAACCTGACGGACGAGGTGTACGCCGCCAACGTCACGGGCACGCCGATGTACTTCCTCGGGCCGCCGCGGACGTACTCGCTGACGCTCGCGGCGCGGTACTGAGGGGAGGTGGGGACGTGAAGCGCTGGCTGTTCCTCGTTCATCGCTGGCTCGGCGTGCTGCTGTGCGCCTTCATGGCGATGTGGTTCTTCTCGGGCGTCGTCATGATGTACGTCGGCTACCCGAAGCTGACCGATGGCGAGCGGCTCTCGGCGCTTCCTGCGCTGCGGGCCGAAGCGGTCCGCATCGACGCGGCCGAGGCGGTCCGCGCCGCGTCTGCGTCGGCCCGGCCCGGCACGGCCGCGCCCGAGCCGCGTTCGATCCGCCTCACGTCGGTCGCGGGCCGGCCGTTCTACGTCGTCGCGTTCGGGCGCGACACCGTGGTGGCGGTCGAAGCCTCCGACGGACGTCGCCTCGGCAGCGTCGACCGCGAGGCGGCACTCGCCGCCGCGAGGTCGTTCGCGGCGGACCCGATCCCGGATCCGACGGCCGGCCCGCCGGCGTATCTGGGGACGGTCCGCGAGGACGCATGGACCCACTCCCGGGCGCTCGATGCGCATCGTCCGCTGCACGTCGTCGAAGTGGCCGGCGGCACGCTGCTCTACGTGTCCTCGGCCACCGGAGAGGTGGTCCGCGACGCCACCCGGACCGAGCGCACCTGGAACGGGGTCGGGGCGTGGATCCACTGGCTCTATCCGTTCCGCGGAGGGGCGCTCGATCCGTGGTGGCACGACATCGTCGTGTGGACCTCGGTCGCCGCGACCGTGCTCACGCTCGCCGGCCTCGTGGTCGGGATCCTGCGTTGGCGTTTCATGGGGCGCTTCCGCAGCGGGGGCCGGTCGCCCTACCGGGAGTCGTGGATGAAGTGGCACCACTGGACCGGTCTCGCGTTCGGCGTGCTGTCGCTCACCTGGATCTTCAGCGGACTGATGTCGATGAATCCATGGAAGGTCTTCGCGTCGCCCGGCGCGCCGCGCGAATCGACCATGGTCGCGCCGGGCGTGCTGGGCGACGCGGTGGCGGCGTCGATCGGACGCTTCGCCGCGACGGGGCACGTCGCGCGCGAGCTCGAGTGGCGTGCGTTCGACGGGCGCACGCTGCTCGTCGCGTTCGACGGCGCGGGCCGGACCCGGCTGATGCGCGAGGATCACGAGCCCTTCGAGCGCCTGTCGTTCGACGAACTGGCGGCGGCGGCCGCGCGCGCCATGCCGCAGGCCCGCCCGGTCGCATCGACGGTGGTCGAACGCTACGACCTGTGGCACTACGCGCGTGCCCCGCACACGATGCTCGGGCACATCGACCGGCGGCTGCCGATCCTGCGGATCGAGTTCGACGATCCAGGCCGCACGTGGCTGCAGATGGACCCGCATACCGGTGCCGTCGTCTCGCGGCTCGACACGACACAGCGCACGAAGCGCTGGCTGTTCGCGATGCTGCACAGCTGGGACTGGTGGCCGCTGCTCGAGCGAAGACCGCTGTGGGACGTGCTGATGGTCGTCGGAAGCCTGGGTGGATTCGCGCTCAGCGTGAGCGGCGTGGTGATCGGATGGCTCAGGTTGCGGCGCAAGGCGAAGACGCTCTCGCCGGCGGGCCGCACGGCCCGTACGCGACAGGGAGCCGCGGCATGATCGAAGGACAGGGTCTTCTGGGGTACTGGCGGGCCGGGGACGCCGAGCGCGCGCTCGATGTGCTCGCCCGGCTCGACCGTATCCGGGTGTTCGCAGCGGTCGCGGGCGAGGCGGTCGATGCGGCACGGCGCTGGCGTGAGGGCGACACCGGGCTCGGCGCCTCGGTTCAGGCCGACGAGTTCGTCGGTCGCGTGCTGCAGGACTCGCTGCTCGACGCCCAGGTGCGCCTGGAGCGCGGCCAGACGCTGCTCGCCTCGGTCGGATCGACCGCGCCGTTCGTGGGCCTGTTCGGCACCGTCTGGGGCATCCTTCAGGCGATGGTCGGGCTGTCCGCCGAGGCGAACGCGACGATCGACCGGGTCGCGGGACCTGTCGGCGAGGCGCTGGTGATGACCGCGGCCGGGCTGTTCGTCGCGATTCCCGCGGTGCTCGCGCAGCCGATGGCCGAGATCGACGCCACGCCGCTGGTGGACGCCGGCGGCGCAGTCGCCATCGACGGCGATCCCGTCGCGATCGAGGACCTCGCCGGGCGCCTGCGTGCCCGCGCGGACGGCGCCGATGCCGACCTGCACCTGCACGCCGACCGCGCGGTGCGACACGAACGCGTGGTCGAGGTGATGGCGGCCGCGCGAGGTGCGGGGCTGAACCGGATCGCATTCGTCACCGAACCGGGCACGCAGCGCGTCGGGCCGGCCGCGCGGCGGTGATCGGCGTCGCGACGCAGGCTCGATCCTGATCCCTCGAGGCGAGGCGATATCATCCGCGCATGCCCGCGAAGCACGTCTCCGAAACGCCCGCGACCGCGCTTCTGAGGCGGCGCGGCGTCGCCTTCACCGAGCACCCGTACGACTACGTCGAGCACGGCGGCGCCGCCGAGTCGGCCCGCCAGCTCGGCCTCGACGGGCACGCGGTGGTCAAGACGCTGGTGATGCAGGACGAGGCGGGCAAGCCGCTCGTCGTGCTGATGCACGGCGACCGCACGGTCTCGACGAAGAACCTCGCGCGGCAGGCCGGCCGCAAGTCGATCGCGCCGTGCGAGCCCGAGGTGGCCCAGCGCCACTCCGGCTACCTCGTCGGCGGCACCTCGCCGTTCGGCACGAAGAAGGCGATGCCGGTCTTCGTCGAGCGCAGCGTGCTGGCGCTGCCGCGGATCTGGATCAACGGCGGGCGGCGCGGCTACCTCGTCGGGATCGGGCCCGCGGTGCTCGTCGACCTGCTCGGCGCGACGCCGGTAGACTGCGCGCTCGCCGACTGACCGACCGGACCTGCGGAGACGCCATGGACTCGATGCCCGCGATCGTCGCGATCGTGCTCGCCTACCTGCTCGGCTCGGTGTCGTTCGCGGTCGTCGTCAGCCGCGCGATGGGGCTGGCGGACCCGCGCAGCTACGGCTCGGGCAACCCGGGCGCGACCAACGTGCTGCGCACCGGCAACCGTACGGCGGCGATCCTCACGCTGGTCGGCGACGCGGCCAAGGGCGCGGTGGCGGTGCTGATCGCGAAGGCGGTCGCTGCGCGCTACGGCTTCGGCGACCTCACCCTGGCGTGCGTCGGGCTGGCCGCGTTCGTCGGCCACCTGTTCCCGGTGTTCCACGGCTTCCAGGGTGGCAAGGGCGTCGCGACCGCGGCCGGCGTGCTGCTCGCGCTGTCGCCGTGGCTCGGACTCGCCACGCTCGCCACCTGGATCACGATCGCGGTGTTCTTCCGCTACTCGTCGCTCGCCGCGCTGGCCGCGGCGGTGTTCGCGCCGACCTACTACGCGCTGCTCGCCGGCGTGGACGCGGTGCTGGTACCGCTCGGGATCATGAGCGTGCTGCTGATCCTGCGGCACCGGAAGAACATCTCGAACCTGATCGCGGGCACCGAGACCCGGATCGGGCAGAAGAAGACGGCGGCCTGAGGCGTGGGGCGCGCCGTCATCGCACCGTGAAGGCGCTCCGGTCGCGCGCCGGCGGGGCGATCGGCCGCTCGGTCGGTCCGGCCGTGCGCCGCGCGCGCAGCTGCCCGCAGCCGCCGTCGACGTCCTGCGCGGCCGACCAGCGCAGCGTCGCCATCACGCCGCGCTCGCGCAGCGCGCGGACGAACCCGACGGCGCGTTCGTAGGGCGGTCGCGCGAAGCCGGCGTCGTCGACCGCGTTCCAGGGGATCGCGTTGAGCAGCGCGCGCCGGCCGGCGAGCAGCCGCGCGAGTGCGTCGACCTCGTCGGCGCCGTCGTTCTCGCCGTCGAGCAGCGTCCACTGCACGAGCAGCGGGTGCGTCGTCGCATCGGCGTACGCGCAGGCGAGCTCGACCAGTTCCTCGGGGCGGATCCGCGGCGCGCGCGGCAGCAGCCGCTCGCGCAGGTCTGCGCGCGTCGTGTGCAGCGACAGCGCGAGCGCGGGCTTCACCGGCCCCTGCGGCAACCGCTCGAACGCGCGCCGGTCGCCGACCGTCGAGAACACCAGGTTCTTGTGCGCGACGCCGCCTTCGGTGCCCAGCAGCGCGATCGCGTCGAGCACCGCGTCGAGGTTGTGCGCCGGCTCGCCCATGCCCATGAAGACGACGGTGCGCACCGCGCGCAGCCGGCGGGCGAGCGCGACCTGCGCGACGATCTCGGCCGCGCCGAGCTGGCGCAGCAGGCCGTCGCGCCCGGTCGTGCAGAACGTGCAGCCGACCGCGCAGCCGACCTGCGTGGACACGCACAGGCTGCCGCGCGGCAGCAGCACCGTCTCGACCGTCGCGCCGCCGGCGAGCGACACCAGCAGGCGCTCGCCGCCGTCGGCGGCCGGATGCCGCGACTCGACGCGGGCGAGGCCGTCGAGCAGCGCCCCGAGCTCGGGCAGCGCCCCGCGCAGCCGCTTCGGCAGGAAGTTCGGATCGCCCCGGTAGGGCGCGTCCAGCGGCCCGCCGCGCAGCCACTGCCTGAGCAGCCACGCGACATGGGGCGGGGCGGCGCCGGCCTCGTGCAGGCGCTCGCGGACGGTGTCGAGGTCCATGCGGCGGCCGCAGTGTACGCGAACGGCACCGGCGCGACGCGACCGGATCGCCGCGCGGGTCGCCCCGGGCTCACGACGCCGGGCCCTCGCTGGGCGTGGACGCCGGGGCCGAGGGCCGGGCGGCCTCACCAGGTGTCGATGCAGGGCCGCTTCTTGCCGGTGCGCGCCGGCCGCGGCGGCGCCGCGCGCAGCACCTCGACGATCACCCGGCGCGTATCGGCCGGATCGATCACGTCGTCGATCTCGTAGAGCGACGCGGTCGACAGCGCCTTGCCCTGCTCGTACATCTGCGCGACGCGACGCTCGTACTCGGCGCGCCGCGCGTCGGGGTCATCGATCGCCGCGAGCTCGTTGCGCCACGCGAGCTTGACCGCGCCCTCGAGCCCCATGCCGCCGAACTCGCCGGTGGGCCATGACACGATCAGGTCGGGGGCCCAGAAGCTGCCGCCCGCCATGCCCTGCGCGCCGAGCCCGTAGCCCTTGCGCAGCACGACGGTCACCAGCGGCACGTCCAGGCTCTGCGCGGTCACGTACAGGCGACAGCAGTGCCGCACGAGCGCGGTACGTTCGGCCTCGGGCCCGACCATGTTGCCCGGCGTGTCGCACAGCGTCACGATCGGCAGGTCGAACGCGTCGGCCAGCTGCATGAAGCGCGCGGCCTTGTCGGCGCCGTCGCTGTCGATCGCGCCGCCCAGATGCAGCGGGTTGTTCGCGATCAGCGCGACCGGCCGGCCCTCGATGCGCACGAGTGCGGTGATCATGCCGGTCCCGAAGCGCGGCCGCAGCTCGAGCACCGAGCCGGTGTCGGCGAGCGCGCCGACGACCGCGCGCACGTCGTAGGCGCGCACGCGGTTCTCGGGCACGAGCCGGCGCAGCACGCGCTGGTCGGCGCAGGTCCAGTCGGCGACGGGGCCCTGGAAGTACGACAGGTACTTCCTCGCGACCGCGACCGCCTGCGCGTCGTCGTCGACGAGCACGTCGACCACGCCGTTGGCCTGCTGCACGTCCATCGGGCCGACCTCCTCGGGCCGGTAGACGCCCAGCCCGCCGCCCTCGATCATCGCGGGCCCGCCCATGCCGAGGTTCGCGTCCTTCGTCGCGACGATCACGTCGCAGCAGCCGGCGAGCACCGCGTTGCCGGCGAAGCAGCGGCCCGAGACGACTGCCACCAGCGGCACCAGCCCCGAGAGCCGTCCGAAGAGCTCGAACGCGCGGGTGTTCAGCGTGCCGGCGACGACGCGGTCGGTGTCGCCCGGGCGACCGCCGCCGCCCTCGGCGAACAGCACGACCGGCAGCCTCAGCTTCTCGGCCAGCTCGAACATCCGGTCCTTCTTCTCGTGGTTCTTGTAGCCCTGCGTACCGGCGAGCACCGTGTAGTCGTACGACATCGCGATCGCGCGGGCGCGATCGTCCGGGAACAGGTCGCCGTTGATGCGGCCGATGCCCATCACCAGTCCGTCGGCGGGCGTGCGCGCGACGAGCTCGTCCATCGTGCTGCGCTGGCGGCGCGCGGCCACGACCAGCGAGCCGTACTCGACGAACGAGCCCGCGTCGACCAGCTCGGCGAGGTTCTCGCGCGCCGTGCGCCGTCCGAGCGCGTGGCGCTTCGCGACCGCGTCGGGCCGTGCCGCGTCGTCGCGCGCGAACCGCTGGCGCTCGAGCACCTCGGCGAGGTCGGGGCGGATCCCATCGGACTCGACGACCTCCTCGCGCGTCGCGCTCGCGACCTGGGCGCCGTCGGGCTCGATCCAGGCGAGGCCGTCGCCCTCGAACACCGTGTCGCCCGCGGTGACCGCGAGCCGCCGCACGATGCCGCCGTGCGCGGCCTCGACGACGTGTTCCATCTTCATCGACTCGACGACGAGCAGCGTGTCGCCGCGCGCCACGCGCACCCCCTCGGCGACCGCGACCGACAGCACCGTGCCCTGCAGCGGCGCGCACGTCGCATGCGTGCCGTCGGGACCGTCGGCGCCGCGTTCGCCCGCCCCGGACGGCTCGCCGAACTCGTCGGACGGCGCCTGCCGGCCGAGGTTCAGCACGCCGAGCGGATCGTCGCCGACCCGGCGCGTACCCGGGCGCGGCGCGTCGCCGCCGCCCGCGCCAGCCTCGCCCGGGCCATCGACCCAGCGTCGCTTCGCGGTCGCCGGCACCTGCGCGAGCAGCTCGCCGATCCGCTCGTCGACGAACCGGGTGTGCGCGCGGCCCGCGCGCACGTCCGGGTGCGCGAGCAGCGCCTGCAGGAACGGCAGGTTGGTCGCGACACCCTCGATGCGGCACTCGGCGAGCGCGCGCTGCGCCTTCGCGGCGGCCTGGGGCAGCCCGCCCGCGTCGACGCGCACGATCAGCTTGGCGAGCAGCGAGTCGAAGCGCAGCCCGGTGCGCCAGCCGGCGTAGCCGCAGCCGTCGACGCGCAGCCCGCGCCCCGAAGGCAGCTCGTAGGCCGAGATCGTGCCGGCCGACGGCCGCGCGGTGCCGTCGGCGTTCATCGTCTCGAGGTTGATCCGCGCCTGCAGCGCGCAGCCCGCGATCATCGCCGGCGAGCGCGCGAGTCCGAGCTGAGCGAGGGTCGCGCCCGCGGCGAGCTGCAGCTGCAGCCGTACCAGGTCCAGGCCGAGCAGCTCCTCGGTGACCGTGTGCTCGACCTGCAGCCGTGCGTTCGCCTCGACGAACGCGAACGTGCCGTCGTTGCGGCTCGCGCCGTCGGCGTCGACGAGGAACTCGATCGTCGCCAGGTTGGCGAGGTTCGCCTCGCGCGCGATCCGAAGCGCCGCGGCAAGCAGCCGGTCGCGGACGCCGGGCGCGAGGTTCGGCGCGGGCGCGATCTCGACCAGCTTCTGGCGCTGGCGCTGCAGGCTGCACTCGCGCTCGTACAGGTGGACCGCCGAGGCGCCGTCGCCGGCGACCTGGACCTCGACGTGGCGTGCGCGCGGCATCAGCTGCTCGACGTAGAGCGCGTCGCTGCCGAACGCGGTCGCGGCCTCCGACGCGCAGCGCGCGAAGGCCTCGTCGAGCGCATCGGGGTTCGTGACCGCCCGCATGCCGCGGCCGCCGCCGCCGGCCAGCGCCTTGAGCATGATCGCGCCGCCGGGCCCGAGCCGCGCGAGGAAGTCGCGCGCCTCGTCGAGCGTCGTCGCGCGGTCGGTGCCGGAGAGCGTCGGCACGCCGCAGCGGATCGCGTGCGCGCGCGCGGCCGCCTTGTCGCCGAAGAGCGCGAGCGTGCGCGGCGCGGGGCCCACGAAGGTGAGGCCTGCGTCGACGCAGGCCTGCGCGAAGTCGGCGCGCTCGGACAGGAAGCCGTAGCCGGGGTGCACCGCGTCGCAGCCGTTCGCGTGCGCGCCGGCCACCAGCGCGGCCGCGTCGAGGTAGGCGGCCGGGCCGTCGCCGACGAGCGCGTGCGTCGCGTCGGCCTTGCGCGGGTGCAGCGAGGCCGCGTCGTCGCGCGAGAACACCGCGACCGTCTCGATGCCGAGCTCGGCCGCGGTGCGGGCGACGCGGATCGCGATCTCGCCGCGGTTGGCGATCAGCAGGCGTCGGATCGGGCGGGGCGCGGGGCGGCCGGAGGTGTCGGTCGTCATGGGCGGTCGGCAGGGGATGTCGGGGAGGGCGTGGCGGAGGGCGTCGGTGCGGACGGGGCCGCGGCCGACGGGGAGGGCGGCGCGTCGGCGGGCGCGGCGGGCGGGGTCGCCGTGGCGCGCCGCCGCTCGTAGCGCTCGAGCAGCACGATCGACGCGACGATCACCGCGCCGCCGATCACCGTCGTCGGGCGCAGCGGGTCGCCGAACGCGATCCAGCCGAGCAGCGCGGCCCACAGCAGGTCGACGAACTTGACCGACTGCGTCGCCGAGATGTCGGCCGACGCGAAGGAGCGCGTCAGGAAGTAGTGGCCGACGGTGCCGGCGACGCCGCCGATCAGCGCGAGCCCCCATTGCGCGGGCGTCGGCCAGACCCAGAACGCGAGCGCGAGCGGCAGCGACATCAGCGTGATCAGGATCGTCTGCCACAGCACGATCACCGCGGCGGAGTCGCGACGGGTCAGCACCTTGGTGACGAGGAACGACGCGGCGAACACCGGCGAGGACGCGAGCATCAGCAGGTTGTACCAGCCGCCGGTGCCCGCGAGGCCCGGGCCCACGATGACCAGCACCCCGGCGAAGCCCACCGCGACCGCGATCCAGCGCGCCGGGTTCATCGGCTCCTTGAGCAGCCAGGCCGCGCCGATCATCACGAACAGCGGGTTGGTGAAGCCGATCGCGGTCATGTCGGCGAGCGGCATGTGCGGCAGCGCAGTGAACCAGAGGATCAGCCCGAGCGTGTGCAGGCCGCTGCGCCAGACCTGCCCGCCCATCGACTCCGGCCGCAGCCTGTGCAGCCCGCCCGCCTGCACGATCAGCGGCAGCAGCGGCAGGATGCCGACGAGGTAGCGCAGGAACTGCGCCTGCATCGGGTCGATCGCGATCGACAGCGCACGCATCGACGCATTGGCCGCCTGGAACGCGAGGCCCGCGCCGATCGCCCACAGGATGCCGCGCGAGGTGGGCGTCAGCATCGACAGGCGCATGCGGAGCGCACGTGCGCGGACCTTCGCCGCGCGCAGGCCGCGCTGCATCCGGAGTCGCATCGAAGCCGCGGACCGGAGGGGGGTGTCGGCCATCGGCGGATTGTAGGGCCTCGCCGATCGCCGACCGGCCGTGGCCGGGTCGCCGCCCCGGTTTGTGGACCGTGCCGATCGGGGCCGCGGGGCTAGAATCGGCGGCCTGCGCGAAGCGCCCGCCCGACAGGATGACCGCCATGTCCGCCGAACCGCCGATCCGTCTCGATGCCGCCGCCACGCTGCCCGCGGACGCCGCGAGCGCGGCGCTCGCCGGCCGCGCGTGGCTGCCCTCGGTACGGGGCCCCGCGACCATCGCGGTCCGCGACGGCGAGTGCATCGACGTCTCGCGCGCGTTCCCGACGATGCGCGACCTCTGCGAGCAGCCCGACCCGGCCGCGGCGCTGCGCGCGGCGCGGGGCGAGCCGCTCGGTGCGCTGCAGGCGCTGCTCGACAACACGCCGCGCGACGCGCGCGACGCCTCGCGGCCGTGGCTGCTCGCGCCCTGCGACCTGCAGGCGATCAAGGCGGCCGGCGTCACCTTCGCGGTGTCGATGCTCGAGCGCGTGATCGAGGAGCGCGCTCGCGGGGACCTGCAGGCGGCGGCCGCGATCCGCGGCGAGGTGAAGCGGCTGATCGGGGACGACCTGTCGAAACTCAGGCCCGGCTCGCCCGAGGCGATGGCGCTGAAGAAGGTCCTGGTCGAGCAGGGCGCGTGGAGCCAGTACCTCGAGGTCGGCATCGGGCCGGACGCGGAGATCTTCACCAAGGCGCCGCCGATGTCGGCGGTCGGCACCGGCATGGACGCGGGCCTGCACCCGATGTCGAGCTGGAACAACCCCGAGCCCGAGGTGGTGCTCGCGATCGCCTCGAGCGGCCGCGTGGTCGGCGCCGCGCTCGGCAACGACGTGAACCTGCGCGACGTCGAGGGCCGCTCGGCGCTGCTGCTGGGCAAGGCGAAGGACAACACCGCGTCGTGCGCGATCGGGCCGTTCGTGCGGTTCTTCGACGCGGGGTTCTCGATCGACGACGTGCGCTCGACGACCGTCTCGCTGGTCGTCGACGGGCCCGAGGGCTTCGTGCTGCGCGGATCGTCGTCGCTGTCGAGGATCAGCCGGGACCCGCTCGACCTCGCCGCGCAGACCGTGTCGCCGCACCACCAGTACCCGGACGGCGCGATGCTGTTCCTCGGCACGATGTTCGCGCCGATCGAGGACCGGCACGCGCCCGGGCAGGGCTTCACCCACGTCTACGGCGACCGGGTGACGATCTCCGCGCCGAAGCTCGGCGCGCTGGTCAACCGGATGCGGCGCACCGACCAGTGCGAACCCTGGACCTTCGGGGCGGGGGCGCTGATGCGCAACCTCGCGGGGCGCGGACTGCTCGCCTGAGCCGTGCCCGCCCCGCGGGCCGGGCGCGGGACCGCCGCCGCACGGGCCTCATTGAGCCGGGATCGTCACCAGCGGCAGCGTCTCGGCCTTGCCGGTCTCCATGAAGTTGAAGACGCCGATCAGGAACGAGAACGCGCGCTTCGACTCCAGGTCGGTGCGCTCGACCCAGTACCAGTGCCGGCCGTAGCGCACCGCGGTGAACGCATCCTCCGGGGGCGCGGTGCCGCTGCGCACCCGCATCGGCGGCTGCTCGCCGGCGAGGGCCGAGGGCGTCGGATACGCGCTGCCGTCCTCGACGTGCACCTGAGGGATCTCGACGGCCGAGGCGAACTCGCCGAGGATCTGCAGCGGCGAACGGGTGCCCATGTCGATGTCGCGGCCGCCGCCCGGGCGCATGCCGTACGTCACGACGTACTCGTCGGCGCCGGGCTCGAGCCCGAGCAACGCGGCCAGCTCGGCGGCCCCCGGCCGGGAGGTGGCGGTTCCAGGCCGGCGCCCGAACGAGAGCACGGTCGTGGCCCGGTTCGCCTTGTCCACGTCGACGCGCATCCCGACCTCGCCCGAGCGCTGCGCGTCGCGGATCAGCTGCACGGCCCGATCGAACTCCGGGTCGCCCCGATGGGCACGCCCCGGCGCCCACGTCCGGTTGTGCCGCCCGTTGATCGAGTCGAGCGACAGGCGCATCACCGCGTCGGCCGCGTAACCGGCCTGCATGAGGAACAGGATGGCCGACGGCGCGATCGGCGTCATCAGCGCCTTCATGTACTGCTGTCCGGTCAGCGGCGCGTAGGTGATCGTCGGACGGTCGACGTAGGTGCCCTGCGCGCTGAGGATGCCGCTGTCGTAGCCGCCGAACGGCGCGTTGCGCGCGGCGTTCGCGGTCAGCGTGCCCTGGAACGTGTAGCCGCTCACGATCTGGGCGACGTCGAGGAAGACGACGCTGTCGCCGTATCGCAGCCGGACGATGTTCAGCAGCAGCTGCTGCTTCCACGAGTCGGACACCGCGGCGTTGTAGTCGAAGCGATCGCGCGTGATCGTCGCGGGTCCGACGCTCGCGCACGCGGACAGCACGAGGGGCGCGACGACGAGCAGGGCGAGGCGCGCCCTGACCCGCGCACGCCCCGTGTCGCTGGCCGTTCTCCCGGCGGTGCCGAGGTCGGCCGCGCGCGCGGTCCGCGCGACCGGTCTGAAAGGGTTCCGCACGACGTGCTCCTGATGGTGCCGCGATCGGGCGGGCCCGTCGCGCCGAGCGAGCATAGGGTCGATCGGGGGCCGACGACGTACCGGTCCGGAGGCGTTCGTTGACGCCCGTCAACCTGCCCGCTGTGCGACGCCCGCCGGGGGCGCCGCAGGCGCCCTCAGCGCCGCGCCACCCCGCACCACCGCGCCACGAACCGCGCCAGCACCTCGGTCACCTGCACCGTGCTGTCGATCGACACCCACTCGTCGATGCCGTGGATGTCGGCGCCCTTCGGGCCGTAGCAGGTCGCCGGGATCGGGCCGTACAGGTTGAAGCTGCGCGCATCGGTCGTGCCGGTGCCGACCACCAGCTCGACCTGCGAGCCGGTGACCTCGCGATGCGTCGCGGCCAGCTCGGTGACGAGGGGCTGCCCCTTGTCGAGCACGCAGCCTTCCGACTGGAAGCCCCGGTACTCGACCTTCCAGGTGATGCCGTCGCGGCCGGGCATCGCCGCGTGCGCCTCGGCAAGCCGCGCCTCGACCGCGGCCTTCACCTGCGCACGGGTCATGTCCGGGTAGAACGAGAGCCTGAGGTCCGCACGGCAGGTGGTCGCGACCGACGACGGCCACTCGCCGCCGACCAGCCGCCCGAGGTTGAAGTTGATCGGGTGCTCGTGGTGGCACCACAGCGCGTGGCGCCGGTTCGGCGCGTTCCACTCTCGCTCGAGCAGCTTCAGCTCGGCGAACAGGTTGCGCGCCGCGTCGATCGCGTTGGTGCCGGTGTGCGCGACCATCGCGTGCACCGGTACGCCGGTGACCTCGAGCGTCAGCCACATCACGCCGAGCTGGCCGACGAGGATCGCGTCGCCGGGCTCGGGGATCACCGCCGCGTCGGCGTGGTAGCCCTGCACGAGGCAGGCGAGGGCGCCGTTGCCGGTGCACTCCTCCTCGATCACCGACTGCAGGTAGACCGGTGCCGCGGGCTCGACGCCGAGCGCCTGCAGCGCGCGGAACGCGTTCAGGTAGGCGACGATGCCGGCCTTCATGTCGGCCGCGCCGCGACCGTAGAGCCGGTCGCCGTCGACGCGCGGCTCGAACGGCGGCGTGCTCCACATCGACGCGTTGCCGACCGGCACGACGTCGATGTGCCCGTTCAGGATCAGCGAGCGGCCGGTGACGCTGCGCGGCGCGTGCACGCCGACGACGTTCGGGCGGCCGTCGTACGAGATCAGCGACGGCGACCAGCCGGGATGCACCTTCAGCTTCGCCTCGTCGATGTCGAAGCGCTCGACGCGCAGGCCCATCGCGCCCATCGTCTCGGCCATCCAGCCCTGCGCGCCGGCCTCGTCGCCCAGCAGCGAGGGCAGCGCGACCAGCTCCGACAGCATCCGCACGGTGTCGGCGCGGGTCGCGGCGACCGCCGCGGAGAGCTCGCGGACGAATCCGGAATCGTCGTCTCGAAGCATGGTGACCCCCTCGTCGGCCGGCGCGGCCATCGTCGGTAGACTAACCCACCGATGTCGGCGCCCGCCCCCCGCCGTTCCACCGAGCGCCACGCGATCCTCGCGATGCTCGCCGCGCTCGGCTGCCTGATCCTGCTCGACGTGTGCGGCAAGTGGCTGGGCGGTGCGGGCGTGCCGGTCGCGGCGACCACCTGGTCGCGCTACGCGGGGCACCTGGTCGTCGTCCTCGCGATCTTCCTGCCGACGCGCGGGATCGCCGCGCTGCGCACCGCGCACCCGGGCCGCCAGGCGCTGCGGGGCACGCTGATGGTGGGCGTCACGCTGCTGTACTTCGCGGCGCTGCAGTCGATGCCGCTCGCGCAGGCGACCGCGGTGTTCTTCACGACGCCGGTGCTGGTCACGGTGTTCGCGGCGGTGTTCCTGCGCGAGCGGCCGGGCTGGGCGACCTGGGCCGCGGTCGCCACCGGCTTCGCCGGCGTGCTGGTCGTCGTCCGGCCGGGCACCTCGCTGCCGCTCGCCGGCGTGCTGCTGGTGCTCGCCGCGGCGGCCGGCAACGCGGCGTACCAGACGCTGACGCGCGCGCAGGCGCAGGCCGACTCGCCCGCGGTGCAGGTGCTCTGGAGCGGACTCGTCGGTGCGACCATCATGACCGCGGCCGCGCCGTTCTGGTGGTCGGCGTCCGCGTGGCCCGAGACACCTCCGACGGCGTTCGACTGGGCGGTGTTCGCCGCGATCGGCCCGCTCGGTGCGGCCGGCCACCTGCTGCTCGCGCGCGCCTACCGGCTCGCGCAGGCGTCGCGGCTCGCGCCGTGGGCGTACACGCAGATGCTGCTGTCGATCGCCCTCGGCTGGGCGGTGTTCGGCGACGTGCCCGACGCGGTCGCGCTGGTCGGCATGGCGATGATCGCGGCGAGCCCGCAGGTCGCGCGGCTCGGCGGACTCGGGCGGCCGGCGCGGGCCGCCTGAGCCGGGCGGACGCGGGCGGTGCGGACGCTCGCGGGTCGAGCGCGGTGCGCTCGGCGGCGGAGCGTTCCGCCGCGGATCAGTCGGCCGCCGGCACCGCCTCGGCCGCGGTCTCGTCGAGCTCGCGGATCAGGCTCCGCACCGCGGACGGCGCGAGGTTCAGCAGCCGCCCGATCGCCTCGACGTCGTCGGGCAGCGCGGCGTTGTCCCAGCCGTGCTGGCTGTGCCGCGCGAGCGCGGTCGCGAGCAGCACGTTGCGCACGCGGGGCACGGTCGACAGGTGGTCGTTGGTCAGGTGCTGCAGCAGCTCCGGCAGGCGCCAGGCCTTCATCAGCGCCTGCTCGAGGTCGCACAGCTCGACGTTCAGCACCTCGCGTTGCGCCTGCGCGGAGCGCAGCGTCGGGTCCGCGCGCTGGCGACGGCCGATCTCCAGCGCGAGCGTCGGCGCATGGCACCAGAGCAGCAGCTCCGCGAAGTCGTGCAGCAGCGCCGCCTCCTGGATCACCTCGGCATCGGTGTCGTTGCGGGCCATCGCGAACGAGATCGCGAAGCGCCCCGCTCGGTGTGCGCGCCGCAGCACCTGCTCGAGCCCTGCGATCGCACCGGGAATCGAGCCGAGCCGCGACTCGACCGTGGACTGGCCGGCGAACGTCCGGAAGAAGCTCGATGTGCCCATCATCAGCAGCGCCGCGGTCACCGTCTCGGTGTCGCTGGTCATTCGCGCCGAGCGGTGCCGCGCGACGTGCGCGAGCACCTTCAGCGACATCAGGGGATCGTCGAGGACGACCTCGGCGATGTCCTTCGGCGCCACGCCGTCCTCGTCCTCGCGCAGCGCGTCGATCGACTGCGCGGTGCGCGCGAGCACCGGGATCTCGGCGTCGCCGATGGCCTGGATCCAACCGCCCAGGCTTGCGGGTGCACGGGTCAGCATGGTGCGTCTCCTGGTCGTCTCGCCCGACTCTCTACCGGCCGCCGCGGGGCGGACCTGAGGGGGCTCGCCGCGCGTCGGCGCACGCCGTCCGCGCGTCGGACGCGCCGCGCTGCCGGCCCGCGGCGCGTCAGCGCGGCCGGCCGATCGCGATCGGGCGCGACGCGACGCCGCGCAGCCGCGCGCGCGGGCTGCGGCTCCAGGCGTGCGCGACCGGCACGCCGTCGTCGTCGACGTAGAGCCGCACCACGCCGCGCCCGACGCCGGTGCGCGGCGGCGGGCCGGCGCGCGGGTCGTCGGCGCCGTGCGGCGTCGCGGTCGCGTCGATGACCGCGAGCGCGAACTGCGTCGCGCCGTCGAGGCGCGGCGGGCCGTCGAACGGGCGCGGCACCGCGTCGACGAGCATCACGTGGCCGGTGTCGTCGGCGTCCGGCGGATAGGCGATCGCGAAGACGTCACCCGGTGCGATCGCGTCGGCATGCTCGATCGGCACGAATGCGTCGCCCCGGCCGATCGCCGCCACGTAGTCGATCGCCTGGGGCCGGCCGCGCGGGCTCGCGTCGCGCAGCGCGGCCCAGGCGCGCGGGTCGGTGCGCGCGAGCAGCGCGTTGAGCAGCCCGCTGCAGTCGGTCATCGCGATCGCGGGCGCGCCGTCGCGCGGGAACCAGACGCGCGACGCGTGCCGGTACGCGGTGCGCGAAGGGTCGAGCGCGGCGAGCAGCTCGCGGGCGAGCACGAGGCGGGCAGGCGCCGCCGGGTCGGGGCGCGGGCCGTCGACGCGCAGCGTCTCGACACGGGCGGCATCAACGCGGGCGGCATCGACGGCCGGTGCGTCGGCCCGCGCGGGTTCGGCACGCGCCCCGTCCTCGCGCCCTGGAGCCGCCGGCCCCAGCGCGCCGCCGGCCGCGAGCATCGCGGCGGCGACGAGGTGCGCGCGTCGGTCGGCCCGCATCCGGTGTCCCCGGCGCTCAGGCCGCGCCGAGCGCCTCGAGCGGCCAGCGCGGCCGCACGTCGAACGCGCCGGCCGCCGGCAGCGGCGCGCCGGCGTTGCGCAGCGCGCGCAGCCTCAGGCTGCCGGCGAACGCGATCATCGCGCCGTTGTCGGTGCACAGCGCCGGCTCCGGGCAGTGCACGCGCAGGCCGTCGCGCGCGCTCGCCTCGGCGAGCCGCTCGCGCAGGCGCCGGTTGGCGCTGACGCCGCCCGCGATCACCAGCGTGCCGAGGCCGGTCGCGCGCAGCGCGGCGAGCGACTTCGCGACCAGCACGTCGACGATCGCCGCCTGCACCTCGGCGGCCAGGTCGGCGCGGGCGCCCGCGTCGGGCAGGCCGCGCGCGATCCGCGTCGCGACCGCGGTCTTCAGCCCCGAGAAGCTGAAATCGAGGTCGTCCGAGTGCAGCTTCGGGCGCGGCAGGTCGAATCGCCCGGGCGTGCCCGACTCGGCGAGCCGCGCGATCGCCGGGCCCCCGGGGTAGCCGAGGCCGAGCAGCTTCGCGCTCTTGTCGAAGGCCTCGCCGGCCGCGTCGTCGACCGACTCGCCGAGCAGCGCGTAGCGGCCCACGCCGTCGACGCGCAGCAGCTGCGTGTGGCCGCCCGAGACCAGCAGCGCGACGAACGGGAAGGACGGCGGGTCGGCCGACAGCAGCGGCGACAGCAGGTGGCCCTCGAGGTGGTGCACGCCGATCGTGGGCACGCGCAGCGCGTAGCCGAGCGACTGCGCGACCGCCGCGCCCACCAGCAGCGCGCCGGCGAGCCCGGGCCCCTCGGTGTAGGCGATCGCGTCGACGTCGGCGAGCGCGACCCCCGCGTCGTCGAGCACCTGCCGGGCGAGCGGCAGCAGCCGGCGGATGTGGTCGCGCGACGCGAGCTCGGGCACCACGCCGCCGTAGCGCTCGTGCATCGCGACCTGCGAGTGCAGCGCCTGCGCGAGCAGGCCGCGGCGCTCGCAGTGCAGCGCGACGCCGGTCTCGTCGCAGGAGGTCTCGATGCCCAGGGTCAGCATCGACGCAGTCTACCAAGCGGGCCGCCCGGGTATGCCCGTGGGTGGCAGGCTTCTCGCGAGACCGGGCGCCATGCCGAGTATTCGCATCCTGATGGTCAACGACTCGGCGAAGCTCGCCGAGGCGCTCCGCGAGGGGCAGTCCGAGGCGTGCTGCCCCGTCGTCGCGACCCTGCCGGCGGACCTGCACCAGCCCGAGCGCGTGGCCGAGCTGTCGCGCGACCTGATCGTCATCGACGAGGAGGGCGCCGGCCGCGACATCGTCGAGCACGTCTGCGTCGCGACGCGGCACGAGCCCCGCCCGATCGTGCTGTTCACGCAGGACCGCGGCACCGACCGGATGCAGCGCGCGATCGCCGCGGGCGTCTCGAGCTGCTTGGTCGCGGGGCTCGAGGCCGATCGCGTGCAGCCGGGGCTCGACGTCGCGGTCGCGCGCTTGCGCGTGGAGCAGGACCTGCGCGCGCAGCTCGCCGACGCCGGCACACGCCTCGAGGACCGCACGCCGCTCGAGCACGCCAGTGCCTTCCTGCAGCTGCGTCGGCACGACCGAGCTGCAGATCGCGGCCTTCGTCGAGCTGACCGTCGAGCGACGCCTCGATGCGGTGCAGGCCGCACTCTCCTGCGGCACCGGCCGCGGCGCCTGCCGGATCGAGGTCGAGCGGCTGCCCGCCCGGCCGCCCGGGGCGTCGGCCCGGGCGGCCTGAACGGACCCCCCGACGGTCCTGCGCGGCCGGGCACGCCCGACGATCGTGCGGATCGAGTCGTCCGGGACACCCGGCACGACCCTTGCAAGAAGCGGCGCGACATCCGGAGAACCCATGGACGCCCAGCCCTTCATCAAGGAGATCGGTCGCGGACGCGAAGGCGCGCGCGGGCTGACGTACGAGACCGCGACGCGGATGTTCGACGCGATGTTCGATGGCGGCTTCGCCGACATCGAGCTGGGCGCGGTGCTGATCGCGCTGCGCATGAAGGGCGAGAGCCTCGACGAGGTCCGCGCGGGCATCGACGTCCTAGAGCCGCTGCTGCGGCGCGTGCCGGTCGACGCGACGCGACCGGCGGTGTCCATCCCGAGCTACAGCGGCGCGCGTCACACCGCGAACCTCGTCCCGCTGCTCGCGTGCCTGCTCGCCGACGCCGGCGTGCAGGTCGTGGTGCACGGCGTCACCGCCGACCCGAAGCGCACGACGACCGCCGAGATCATGCAGGCGATGGGGCTCGGGCCGGCCGGCGGCATCGACCGCGCGGAGGTCGCGATCGCGCGCGGCGACCCGGCGTTCGTGCCGGTCGACGCGCTGTCCTCGCGGCTCGCCGCGCTGCTCGAGCTGCGCCGGCAGCTCGGCGTGCGCAACGTCGGCCACACCCTCGCCAAGCTGCTGAACCCGACCGAGTCTCCCGAGTGCCTGCGCGTCGCCTGCTTCACCCACCCGGAGTTCGCGGCGCTGCAGCACGCGTACTTCGAGCAGACCGGCCGGCCGGGCATGGTGCTGCGCGGCACCGAGGGCGAGGTCGTCGCGAGCACGCGCCGCGCCGCGCAGATCGACTGGGTGCACGACGGCCGCACCGAGGTGCTGGTGCCGGCGACGGTGGGCCCGGCGCACGAGATGCCGGCGCTGCCCGACGCGCACGACGCGCCCGCGACCGCGCGCTGGATCCAGTCGGTGCTCGCCGGCGAGCGGCCGGTGCCCGATCCGATCGAGCGGCAGGTGGGCGCGGTGCTGCAGGCGCTCGGCGTGCGGCCGGCGCTGCGCGATGCGGTGGTGGCCTGAGGGCCGGGCGACGGACGCGCCCCGCGCGCGGCTAGAATCCCGCTCCCGGACGCCCGTCCGGACCCGTCGGGCGTCGCGCCCGGGAGCCTGCATGCCACAGCGGTTCGACGCGATCGTCGTCGGTGCCGGCGCCGCCGGCCTGTTCTGCGCCGGCGTCGCCGCCCAGCGCGGGCTGCGCGTCGCGCTCGTCGACCATGCGTCGCGGCTCGCCGAGAAGATCCGCATCTCCGGCGGGGGGCGCTGCAACTTCACCAACCTCGAGGCCGACCGGCCCGAGCGCTTCGTGTCCGGGGACCCGCGGTTCGCGCGCGGCGCGCTGCGCGCCTACGGACCGCGCCGCTTCGTCGCTCTGGTCGATGCTTACGGCATCGGCTGGCACGAGAAGCACCGCGGCCAGCTGTTCTGCGACGACTCGAGCGAACGGATCGTCGAGCTGCTGCGCGCCGAGTGCGACCGCGGCGGCGTCGCCTGGTTCCGGCCGTGCGCGGTCCGCGAGGCCGAGCGGCACGACGCGCCCGCCGATCCGCGCGATCGCTTCGTGCTGCACACCGAGGCGGGCGAGCTGGCGGCGCGCGCGCTGGTGATCGCCACCGGCGGACCGTCGATCCCGAAGATCGGCGCGACCGACTGGGGCCATCGCCTCGCCGCGCACTTCGGGCTGCGCGTCGTCGAGCCGCGTCCGGCGCTGGTTCCGCTCACCTTCACGTCGCAGTCGTGGCAGCCGTTCACCGAGCTCGCGGGGCTCGCGCTCGAGGTCGGCATCGCGACGCCGGACACGCCCGGCGCGCCGGCCTTCGTCGAGGACCTGCTGTTCACCCACCGCGGCCTGTCGGGCCCGGCGGTGCTGCAGGCGTCGACCTACTGGCGGACCGGCGAGCCCCTGTCGATCGACCTTGCGCCGGGCGCGCGGATCGGCGTGGCGCTGCGCACCGCGCGCGAGGGCACGCGCCAGCAGCTCGGCACCGCGCTCGCCGCGGTCGTGCCGAAACGCCTCGCGCAGGTCTGGCTCGGCGACGAGGGCGAGAGCAAGCTCGCCGAGCTCGGCAACCGCGCGCTCGACGCGCTCGCGCAGCGGCTGCACGACTGGCGCGTGACGCCGGCCGGCACCGAGGGCTGGCGCAAGGCGGAGGTCGCGGCGGGCGGCGTGGCCACCGACGAGCTCGACCCGCGCACGCTGGAGGCACGCCGCGTGCCGGGCCTGCACTTCGTCGGCGAGGTCGTCGACGTCACCGGCTGGCTGGGCGGCTACAACTTCCAGTGGGCGTGGGCGAGCGGCTGGTGCGCGGCGCAGGCGCTCTCGCGCGGCTGAGCGGCGCGCCGGCGCGCGGCGCGACCCGGCTGCGGTCGGCCGCGCGCCGCCGCCGCCCCGCTCAGAACCCGATCCGCTGGCGCCGCGCGGTGCGCTCGAGCAGGTCCTCGGTCGCGAGTTCGTCGCGCCCCTCGAGCTTGGCGTTGCCGAACGCGCCGACCAGCGCCCGACGCATCTCGCGCGGCGCGAGGCCCGCCAGCCGGTCGAGCACCGGCGCCGACAGCGTCTCCGGGAAGCGCCTGCCCCACGCGTGCGACTCGCGGATCTCGCGGTAGATCGCCTGCGCGATCCGCCGCGCGCCGTCGGCGTCCGGCGGCTCGATCCCGTAGACGTTCATCCGGTTCAGGATCGGCTCGGGGATCCGCGAGGCCTCGTTCGCGGTCGCGATCCAGACGATGTCGGAGCAGTCGAGCGGCACCTCGGCGAACTCGTCGGTGAAGGTCCGCGCGGTGTCGTGCTCCAGCAGCGCGTACAGCGCGCCCAGCGGGTCGTAGTGGCTTTCGGCCGAAGCCTTGTCGAGCTCGTCGACCACCAGCACCGGGTTCGCGTAGTCGCCGTGCACCAGCGTGTCGAAGACCTTGCCGGTGCGCGAGTTCTTCCACTGCGACGACGCGCCCGACAGCACCCAGCCCGCGGTCAGCGAGCTCATCGACACGAAGCCGAAGCCGGTGCCGAGCAGCTGCGACAGCCGCTTGGCGAAGTGGGTCTTGCCGATGCCCGGGTCGCCGAGCAGCAGCATCGGCGAGATCTCGAGCGGGTCCTCGGTCTCCATGCACAGCGCGAGCTGCTTGCGCAGGTCGCCGAGCACCTCGGCGAAGTTCGGCAGCTCCGCCTCGAGCTGGTCGAAGTCGGGCATGCGCCCGGGCTTGACGCTGAAGCGCTCGCCGCCGACGCGGATCATCTTCTCGTAGGTGGTGCGCAGCGCGTCGTTCGCGCCGGGGGGGAGCTCGTCGAGCGCCGACTCCACCGCCTGGGTCGAGTAGATCTGCTTGAACCCGGCGATCGAGAACGTGGAACCGGCCGGGGACGGGGCCAGGGCATGCGGCATCGAACATCCTTCCGCTCGAACGAGCAAACCGACTGCAGTGAAAGTTGTAGCGCCGTCGGCCTGCGCAATCAACATTCGTGCCAGCCGCCGGTCGGGCGGAACGCGACCGTATCGCGGTCGCCCGACCGTCGCTGGCACGGCCCGGCCGGACCTGATACACTCGACGGTTCTGCCGAAAGGGGGTGATTTTTCAATGCCGACCATCCGTGTGAAAGAGAACGAGCCGTTCGACGTGGCGCTGCGCCGCTTCAAGCGCACCATCGAGAAGACGGGTCTGCTCACGGAGTTGCGCGCGCGCGAGTTCTACGAGAAGCCGACCGCCGAACGCAAGCGCAAGAAGGCGGCGGCGGTCAAGCGTCACTACAAGCGACTGCGCAGCCAGATGCTGCCCAAGAAGCTGTACTGACGGCGCACCCCTTCGCCGCAGCCCCGGGGGCGTCCGAACGGACGGACCCGGTCTGAGAGCCCGCAGACCCACACGTCGCGGGCTCTTCGCATTTTTCCGGCCGTCCCCGGCGGGCGGCCGTCCTGTTCCCGCACCACCGCCACGGAGCGACCCGATGCCCGCCCCGACCCTGAAGGACCGGATCACCGAGGACATGAAGGCCGCGATGCGCGCCCGCGAGGCCGAACGCCTCGGCGCGATCCGGATGCTGCTCGCCGCGATCAAGCAGAAGGAGGTCGACGAGCGGATCGTCGCCGACGACGCCCAGGTCGCCGCGATCGTCGACAAGCTGATCAAGCAGCGCCGCGACTCGATCGCCGCGTTCGAGCAGGCTGGCCGCACCGACCTGGCCGACAAGGAGAAGGCCGAGGTGGCCGTGCTCTTCGCCTACCTGCCCGCGCAGGCGACCGACGAAGAGGTCGCCGCCGAGGTGGACGCGGCGATCGCGGCGACCGGCGCCGCCGGGCCCCAGGACATGGGCAAGGTGATGGGCATGCTCAAGCCGAAGCTCGCCGGCAGGACCGATCTGTCGAAGGTCTCCGGCATCGTGAAGGCCCGGCTCGCGCAGCGATAGACTGGCGGCGTGATTCCGCAGTCCTTCATCCAGGAGCTGCTCGCCCGCGTCGACATCGTCGAGGTGGTCGGCCGCCACGTGAAGCTGAAGAAGGGCGGGGCGAACTGGATGGGCCTGTGCCCGTTCCACGGCGAGAAGTCGCCGTCCTTCACCGTATCGCCGACCAAGCAGTTCTATCACTGCTTCGGCTGCGGCGCGCACGGCTCGGCGATCGGCTTCCTGATGGAGCACGGCGGGATGTCCTATCCCGACGCGATCCACGAGCTCGCCCGCACCGTCGGACTGACGGTGCCCGAGGAGCGGGGCGGTGCGGACGAGGCGCGCCGCCGCGATCCCGACCTGCTCGAGACGATCGCCGCGGCCGCGCGCTTCTACAAGCAGCGGCTCAAGGACACGCCGAGGGCGATCGACTACCTGAAGGGGCGCGGCGTCAGTGGCGAGACCGCGGCGCGCTTCGGCATCGGCTACGCGCCCGAGGGCTGGCGCTCGCTCGAGGCCGCGGTGCCCGACTACTCGGCGCGCACGCTGGTCGAGTCGGGGCTGGTGATCGAGCCGGAGCCGGAGCCCGACACCGACGCGGCGAGCCAGGGTCCGGGCCGGCGCAAGCGCTACGACCGGTTCCGCGACCGGATCATGTTCCCGATCCGCAATCCGCGCGGTCAGACGATCGGCTTCGGCGGGCGCGTGCTCGGGCAGGGCGAGCCGAAGTACCTGAACTCGCCCGAGACGCCACTGTTCTCGAAGGGGCGCGAGCTCTACGGCCTGTTCGAGGGACGCGACGCGATCCGCGCTGCCGACTGCGTGATCGTGGTCGAGGGCTACATGGACGTCGTGATGCTCGCGCAGCACGGCGTGCGCAACGCGGTGGCCACGCTCGGTACCGCGACCACCGCGCAGCACGTGCAGAAGCTGCTGCGCCTCGTCGACCGGGTGGTGTTCGCGTTCGATGGCGACGCCGCCGGGCGGCGCGCCGCGTGGCGCGCGCTCGAGGCCTGCCTGCCGCTCGCGGCCGACACAAAGCGGATCGACTTCCTGTTCCTGCCGCCCGAGCACGACCCGGACAGCTTCGTGCGCGAGCGCGGCGCCGAGGGTTTCGGCGAGCACCTGTCGACCGCGCAGCCGCTGTCGGAATTCATGCTGCGAGAGCTCGCCGGGCGGGTCGATCTCGGCACCCCCGAGGGCCGCGCGCGGATGCAGGCCGATGCCCGGCCGCTGCTGCAGGCGATGCCGCCGGCCGCGCTGCGGCTGCAGCTCGCGCAGGCGTTCGCGACGAAGGTGGGCATCCGCGGCGAGGACATGCTGCGCTACCTGGAGGTGGGCGACGCGGACGGCGGGCGCGGCGCCGAGGCGGGCGGAGCGCGGCGGCGCGACGGCGAGGCCGGCGGCGGCCGGCGCGACGGGGGCCCCGACGGCGGGGCTC
>JADCHE010000100.1 GCA_020248665.1 Burkholderiales bacterium
GGCGGCCCACCGGATCAGCAGAGGGATGAACGCCGAGGCGGGCAGGTAGCGCGCGAACGACACGAAGGGCTCGAAGAACGCCTCGATCGGCTTGTAGGCGCCCATGGCCAGGCCGAGCGGCACAGCGAGCACGGCGGCGAGCACGAAGCCGCCGACCACGCGCCAGATCGTCATGCCGATGTCGTGCGCGAAGCCGTGGTCGACGAGCAGCGACCCGCCGTCGCGCAGCATCGTCAGCGGGTCGGCGAGGAACACCTTCGGCACGATGCCGCCGAACGTGACCGCCGCCCACGCCGCGACGAACATCACGAAGAACGCGACGCCGAGGCCGACGCGGGCCCCCGCGGAGACGGGCTGCAGCGGCCTCATGAGGTGACTCGGGCGGCGGCTCGGGCGGTCACTTGATGAAGCGCGTGTCGGCGAGCGAGTTCAGGTCGGGGATCTGCCTGATGATACCCAGCTCAAGCAGCAGGTCGGCCGCCTCCTTGGTGAACTGCTGCCACTCGCCCGCGAAGAAGCGCTGGTTCGACGCACGGTCCTGCCAGCGCAGGTACGACGAGGACTTCGCGAACGCCTCGGCCGACTGCTTGACGTCGGCGCCCATGATCGCGTTCGACTTCCCCGGGTCGGCCTTGATCATCTCGAGGGCCTCGAAGTAGCTGTCGGCCAGCGCCTTGACGGCCTTCTCGTTGCCCGAGATGAACTGCGGCGTGCAGCCGAAGGTGTCCATCACCATCGGATAGTCGAGCGTCGTCGCGATGATCCTGCCGGCCTCGGGCTTCTCGCGGACCGCCGACAGGTACGGCTCGTAGGTCATCGCGGCGTCGAGCCCGCTCTGGCCGGCGATGAACGCCTGCGCGGCGGGGTTCGGTTCCATGTTGACCACCCTGACGTCCTTCAGCGACAGGCCGTTCTTCTTCAGCATCCAGGCCATCGTGAAGTACGGTGCGGTGCCGGGCGCGGACGCGGCGATGGTCTTGCCCTTCAGGTCCGCGATGCGCGCGACGTCGCCCTTCACCACCATGCCGTCGGCGCCGTAGCTCTTGTCGAGCTGGAACAGCTGTCGCGTCGCGACGCCGGCGGCATTCCACACCACCCAGGTCTCGACGGTGGTCGCCGCGCACTGGATGTCGCCCGAGGCGATCGCGAGGTGGCGCGAGGCCTGCGGGATCTTCTTGATCGTCACGTCGAGGCCGTTCTTCTTGAAGATCCCGGCCTCCTTCGCGAGGGTGAGCGGCGCGAAGCCGGTCCATCCCGAGATGCCGATCGAGACCTTCGTCTCCTGCTGCGCGAGCGCGGGCGCGGCGACCCCGAGGGACGTGGCGGCTGCGACGGCGGCGAGCGTGCCGAGGCGGCGCAGCGGGTTCGGGCGTGACACGGTCATGGAGCTCTCCTTGTTGGACGACGGGCAGCACGGCGGCTGCGCAAACGGACCGGACGGCGGGCGGGGTGCGTTCATCCGGGGCGGAATCGGTCGACGAGCGAGAAGCGCGCGCCCGGGTGCACGAGCCGCGCGCAGGTCGCCACCCTTCCGTTCGACCAGGTGCGGCGCAGGATCGTGAGGCACGGGCTGCCGGCGGGCACGTCGAGCAGCGACGCGCTGTCGGCATCGGCCGCCTCGGCGAGGATCACATGCTCGACCTCGCGCAGCGGGTAGTGCTCCTGCAAGTAGCGTGCCGGCGTGACGGCGGAGAAGTCGACGTCGAGGTAGTCGGGCACCACGCGCGGGTTCACGAAGCGGTCCTCGAGCTGGATCGGCACGCCGTCCTCGAGGTGCACCAGCCGCGAGCGGAACACGCGTGTGCCGCGGCGCACCTGCAGCCGCTCGGCGAGGCCCGCGTCGGCCTTCGTCGCCCCGAGCCCCACCAGCCGCGCACCGTGCCGGTGCCCGCGGCGCGCGACCTGCCGCTCGATCGGCTCGACCGTGACCGCCGAGGAGCGCGGCGCGAGCGGCGCGACGAAAGTGCCGCGGCGGCGGAAGCGCACCAGCACGCCCTCCACGGTGAGCTCGCGCAGCGCGCGATGGACGGTGAGCCGCGAGAAGCCGAGCGTCGCGGCGAGCTCCTCCTCGGAGGGCAGGGCGTCGCCCTCGACCAGCTCGCCCGAGGCGATCCGCTCGCGGACGAGGTCCTTGACCTGCTGGTAGCGCGAGCGCGGGGCCATGCCAATTGTATAGACAATAAAGGCGCGTCGTGCAACCATCGGCGCATCGCGCCGCGCCCCGCCGGTCGCGGCGCGCGACCGACGAGGAGTCCTCGATGAACGCACCCGTTCCCGGCGTCGCGCCCGACGCCATGGCAGCGAGCGCGACGCCCGCCGCGTCCGCCCCGACCGCGGCGACGCCGTCCGCCGCCGCCCCGTCCGCCCACCCGTCGCGCGCCGCCGGCGCGCGCCCGGTCCGTGCTCCGCGGGGCGCGACGCTGCGCGCCCGCTCGTGGCTCGCCGAGGCACCGCTGCGGATGCTGATGAACAACCTCGACCCCGAGGTCGCCGAGAACCCGGACGAGCTCGTCGTCTACGGCGGCATCGGCCGCGCCGCGCGCGACTGGGCGTCGTTCGACGCGATCGTCGCGACCCTCGAGCGGCTGGGCGACGACGAGTCGCTGCTGATCCAGTCGGGCAAGCCGGTCGGCGTGTTCCGCAGCCATCCCGACGCGCCGCGGGTGCTGATCGCGAACTCCAACCTCGTCGGCAAGTGGGCCGACTGGTCGCACTTCGACGAGCTCGACCGCAAGGGCCTGATGATGTACGGCCAGATGACCGCGGGCTCGTGGATCTACATCGGCTCGCAGGGCATCGTGCAGGGCACCTACGAGACCTTCGTCGAGCTGGGTCGTCAGCACTACGGCGGCGACTGGCGCGGCCGCTGGATCCTCACCGCCGGCCTCGGCGGCATGGGCGGCGCGCAGCCGCTCGCCGCGGTGCTCGCGGGCGCCTCGTGCGTGGTCGTCGAGTGCCAGCAGTCGCGCATCGACATGCGCCTGCGCACGCGCTACCTCGACGCTCAGGCGCGCGACATCGACGAGGCGCTGCGGATGATCGCCGGCGCGCACGCCGAGGGCCGCGCGATCTCGGTCGGCCTGCTCGGCAACGCGGCCGAGCTGCTGCCGCAGTGGGTGTCGCGCGGCATCCGCCCCGACGCGCTGACCGACCAGACCTCGGCGCACGATCTGGTCAACGGCTACCTGCCGATCGGCTGGAGCGTCGAGCGCTGGTGGGCGGTGCGCCGCGACGGCGACGAGGCGGCGCGCCGCGAGCTGACCGAGGCCGCGCGCACCTCGTGCGCGCGGCACGTCGAGGCGATGCTCGCGTGGCACGACGCGGGCGTACCGACGATCGACTACGGCAACAACCTGCGGCAGGTCGCAAAGGACGCGGGCGTCGCGCGCGCGTTCGACTATCCCGGCTTCGTGCCCGCCTGCATCCGGCCGCTGTTCTGCCGCGGCAAGGGGCCGTTCCGCTGGGTCGCGCTGTCGGGCGACCCGGAGGACGTCTTCCGCACCGACGCGAAGGTCAAGGAGCTGTTCCCCGAGGACCGCCACCTGCACGCGTGGCTCGACGCCGCGCGCGAGCGAATCGCGTTCCAGGGCCTGCCCGCGCGGATCTGCTGGCTCGGGCTCGGCGAGCGCCACCGCGCGGGCCTCGCGTTCAACGAGATGGTCCGTCGCGGCGAGCTGAAGGCGCCGATCGTCATCGGCCGCGACCACCTGGACACCGGCTCGGTGGCGAGCCCGAATCGCGAGACCGAGGCGATGCGCGACGGCACCGACGCGGTCGCCGACTGGCCGCTGCTCAACGCGATGCTGAACGTCGCCGGCGGCGCGACCTGGGTGTCGATCCACCACGGCGGCGGCGTCGGCATCGGCTACTCGCAGCACTCGGGCGTCGTCATCGTCTGCGACGGCACCGAGGCCGCCGACCGGCGCATCGAGCGCGTGCTGTGGAACGACCCGGCGACCGGCGTGATGCGCCACGCCGACGCGGGCTACGAGGACGCGATCGACTGCGCGCGCGAGCACGGGCTCGATCTGCCGATGATCGCGCCGCGCGGCTGACGCGGCGCCTGCGGGATTCCGGGATGCGCGTCGTCGTCGCGGCTGCGTGCGTGCCGCAGCCGTGGGCGAACGGCGGCGGCACGACGCGCGACCTCGCGGTCTGCGCGGCGGATGCGGGGCCCGATCCCGCCGGTACGTCGGCCGCTGCCGGGGGGACCGCGTCCGCCCCCGGGCCCGCGTTCGACTGGCGCCTGAGCCTCGCCGACATCGATCGCGACGGTCCGTTCTCACGCCTGCCCGGCGTCGACCGCGTGTTCGCGCTCGTCGACGGTGCGGTGGCGCTCGCGTTCCACGACGGCGCGGGCGCGCCCGCCCGGTGCGACGCCGACGCCGACCCGATCGCCTTCGACGGCGAACGCGGGGCGAGCGCGACACTGCCCGGCGGCGCGTCCGCCCGCGCGCTGAACCTGATGCTCGCGCGCGGCCGCCGCACCGGCGCGATGCGGCGCGTGCGCCTGCCCGACGGCGCGTCGCTGGAGGCGGCCTGGTCGCTCGGCGCGGACGTGCGCGCCTGCTACCTCGTCGCCGGCCGGCTCGCGCTCGGCGGCACGACCGTCGAATCGGGTACGCTCGTCGAGCTGCACGACGGCGACCCGGCGCCGGTCGCGGCCGGTCCGGCGCGGCTGCTCGAGGTCGCGATCCGCCCTGCGGTCGGCGAGCGGCCCCACACCGATCCGAGGACCCCACGATGATCGCCTTCGACCCCGACGCGGCCGACCCCGCCTTCGAGCTCGTGCGCGGCGACGCGCCGCTGCTGGTGTCGATGCCGCACGTCGGCACCGGCCTGCCCGCCGACATCGCGGCTCGGCTGACGCCCGAGGCCGCGACGCTCGCCGACACCGACTGGCACCTGCCGCTCGTCTACGACTTCGTCGGCGCCCTCGGCGCGACACTCGTCGTCGCGACGCAGTCGCGCTACGTGATCGACCTGAACCGGCCGCCCGACGGCTCGAGCCTGTACCCCGGCATGACCACCACCTCGCTGGTGCCGACCGAGACCTTCCGTGGCGAGCCGGTGTGGCGCGGCGCGCCGCCGGGCGACGACGAGATCGCGGCCCGCCGCGAGCGCTGGTGGCGGCCCTATCACGCGACGCTCGAGGTCGAGCTCGCGCGGCTGCGCGCGGCGCACCCGCGGGTCGTGCTGTGGGACGCGCACTCCATCGCCTCCGTGCTGCCGCGTTTCTTCGAGGGCCGCCTGCCGGACCTGAACTTCGGCACCGCCGACGGCGCCTCCTGCGACCCTTCGCTGATCGATGCAGTGCTCGGGCCGGTGCGCGCGCAGCGCGACTACGCCTGGGTGCTGAACGGCCGCTACAAGGGCGGCCACATCACTCGCCACCACGGCCAGCCCGCACGCGGCGTGCACGCGATCCAGCTCGAGATGGTGCAGGCGATCTACATGGACGAGGCCGCGCCGTTCGCGCTCGACGCGGCGGCGAGCGCGCGGCTGCGGCCGCTGCTGCGTGCATGCCTCGGGCGCGCGCTCGACTGGGCGCGCGCCGGGTAGCGACCGACGGCCGGGCAGGGCGCCTCGTGGAACCGGCTCATCGGCCAGAACGTGCCGCAGAGAGGCGGCTGCGGGTCGTCGAGCAGGGCCGCCTGCAGGGCCGGGTCGGCGGTCATCGGTCGAGCCTCCGTCAGGGGAGACTTCAAGATGATGCGAATCGTTCGCGACTAATGTCCGCGCCGACCTCAGTCCAGCGACGTCGCGAGCTTCGGCAGGCGCAACACGAACGCGGTCCCGCGCCCCCTTCCTGCGCTCTCCGCCCGGACCGTGCCGCCGTGCAGCTCGGCGAGCCGCCGCACCAGCGCCAGGCCGATGCCGAGCCCGCCCTGCGGGTCGCCATCACCGGGGTCGAGTTGCACGAACAGCTCGAACACCGACTCGAGCGCGTCCGCATCGATCCCGACGCCGGAGTCGACGACGCGGAACTCGATCGCATCGCCGTCGGCGCGCGCGGAGACGCGGATCGTGCCGTCGGGCGGCGTGTACTTGCACGCGTTGGCGAGCAGGTTCTCGAACATCTGCGCGAGGCGTACCGGGTCGGCCGCGACCACCAGCCCGGGCTCGATCGGCTCGCAGGCCAGCCGATGGCTGCGCGTCTCGCAGGCCGGGCGCACGGCGTCGAGCGCGGCGTGGACCGCGGCCGCGACCGGCACGTTCTCGATCGCGAGCTCGATGTGCCCGCGGGTGATCCGCGACACGTCGAGCAGGTCGTCGACCAGCCGGCGCAGGTGCTGGAGCTGGCGCGTCGCGATCGCGGCGGCCTGGCGCGCCGGCGTGCCGAGCGCGGCGTCCATCGCCATCACGCGGACCGCCGTCGTGAGGCCCGCCATCGGGTTGCGCAGCTCGTGGCCGAGCATCGCGAGGAACTCGTCCTTGCGTCGGTCGGCCTCGCGCAGCGCGTCGATCGCGAGCCGCCGCTCGGTGACGTCGAGGTGCGTGCCGATGACCCGCTTCGGCAGGCCCGTCGCGTCGCGCTCCACCACGCGTCCGCGGGCCAGCACCCAGACCCAGTCGCCGTGCTTGCCGCGCAGCCGGTGCTCGCATTCGTAGAACGCGGTGCGTCCGTCCAGGTGCGCGCGCATCAGCGTGTCGGCGCGCTCCATGTCGTCAGGGTGGACCCGCTGACGCCACGAGTCGATCCGCGGCTCGACCTCGTGCGCCTCGTAGCCGAGCATCGCGGTCCAGTCGCCGCCGAACGAGATCGCGTCGGTCGCGACCTGCCAGTCCCAGAAGCCGAGCTGGCCGGCCTCCAGCGCGAGCGCGAGGCGCTGCTCGCTCTCGCGCAGCCTCGCCTCGGCCGCGTCGCGCGCGGCGAGCGCGCGCCGCTGCGCGGTGACCTCCTCCGCGACGAGGCTCACGCCCACGACACGTCCGGCCGCGTCGCGCAGCGGCAGGAACTGCTCGACCCAGATCCGCTCGACGCCGGGCTGCGCCGGCGTCTCGCCGACGATCTCCAGGTCGCGCAGCGGCTCGCCGGTCTCGATCACGCGGCGCAGCGCGGCTTCGCCCTGCTCGGTCAGGTCGGGCACCATCTCGCGCACGGTGCGGCCGAGGTGCGCCTCGACGCTCGCGCCGTTCATCTCGGCGAGGCGCTCATTGATGCGAACGAAGCGCAGCCCGGTGTCGATCACCGCCATGCCGACCACGGCGTGGCGCCAGATCGACTCGATGTCGATGGCCGCGTGGCCGGTTGGCACGGGCGGGGACCCCGCCGGGACCGAGCTCACCGCGCCTGCCCGCCGAACCAGCGCCGCACCAGCGGCGCCGCGCCCATCGCGTAGGCGAGCTCGGCTGGCCGGCGCACCGCCCACAGCGCGAGGTCCCCGCGCTTGCCGACCTCGATCGAGCCGATCTCGCGGTGCAGACCGAGCGCGCGCGCCGCGTGCGCGGTGAAGCCGGCGAGCGCCTCGGCGGGCGTCATGCGGAACAGCGTACAGGCCATGTTCATCGCGAGGAGCGGTGAGGTGAGCGGCGACGAGCCGGGGTTGCAGTCGGTCGCGAGCGCGATCGGCACGCGGTGGCGACGCAGCGCGTCGAGCGGCGGCAGGCGCGTCTCGCGCAGGAAGTAGAACGCACCCGGCAGCAGTACCGCCACCGTGCCGCGCTCGGCCATCGCCGCGACGCCCGCCTCGCTCGTCCACTCGAGGTGGTCGGCCGACAGCGCGCCGCGGCTCGCGGCGAGCGTCGCGCCGCCGAGGTCGGAAAGCTGGTCGGCGTGCAGCTTCACCGGGAGCCCCACGGCGCGCGCCGCGTCGAGCACGCGCGCGCACTGCGCGGGCGTGAACGCGATGCCCTCGCAGAACGCGTCGACCGCGTCGGCGAGCCCTGCGCGCGCGGCGCGCGGCACCCACTCGTCGGAGACCGCGGCGATGTAGTCGTCGGCGCGCCCCGCGTACTCCGGCGGAAGCGCGTGCGCGGCCAGCAGTGTGGTGACGACCCGCACCGGATGTGTCGCCTCGAGCCGCCGTGCGACCCGCAGCATGCGAAGCTCGGTGTCGGCGTCGAGCCCGTAGCCCGACTTCACCTCGACCGTGGTCACGCCCTCGGCGAGCAGCCGCGCGAGCCGGCGCGCGGCCGAGCGGGCGAGCGTATCCTCGTCGGCCGCGCGCGTGGCGCGCACCGTCGACATGATGCCGCCGCCTGCGCGCGCCACGTCCTCGTAGCTCGCGCCCTGCAGCCGCAGCTCGAACTCGTGCGCGCGATCGCCGGCGTGCACGAGGTGCGTGTGGCAGTCGACCAGACCGGGTGTCAGCCAGCCGCCCGCGGCGTCGTAGGCGGGCGGGGCGCCGCCGCCGTCGGACGAGGTGAAGCGCGGCGCGTCCGTGCGCGGTCCGACCCACGCGATGCGTCCGTCGGCGAGCGCGACGAGCGCATCGCGGATCTCGCCGGCGCCGTCGCCCGACAGGACCGCGACGTCGCAGTGCTCGATGATCGCGTCGGCCTTCACGTTTCGCCTTCGGTCTCCATCTCCGTATGATAGGGCGATGATCCGCATCGACGCCCGCTGGGTGCTGACCGACGCGGGCTGGCGTTCCGACACGCGGCTCGAGATCGACGACCACGGCCGTATCGCCGCGATCGGCCCGGCGCCCGCGACGCTCCACCACGACCCGCGGGCCGAGCTGCGCGGCGTGCCGCTGCGCACCGCGCCGCCCGAGCGGCCCGGGCCCGCCGACGCGACCGTCGACCTCCTCGTGCCCGGCCTGCCGAACGCGCACTGCCATGCGTTCCAGCACGCGATGGCCGGCCACGCCGAGCGTTCGAGCGGGCGCAGCGACACCTTCTGGACGTGGCGCGACCGGATGTACGCGTCGGTGTCGGCGCTCGACGCCGACGCGCTCGAGCGCACCGCGACCGCGATCTACCGGCGGCTGCGCGCGTCGGGCTACACCTCGGTCGCCGAGTTCCACTACCTGCACCGGCTGGGCCCCGAGCCCGGGCACCGCGCGTCGCTCGCGAGCGCGCTCGAGGCCTCGCAGGCGCTGGTGCGTGCCGCCGTCGCGGCCGGCATCGGGCTGCTGCTGCTGCCGGTGCTGTACCGCTGGGGCGGCTTCGGCCGCGCGGAGCTGTCGCCGCGGCAGGCGCGCTTCGCGCTCGCGCGTGACGACTACCGTCGGCTCCTCGAGGGGCTGCTCGCGCAGGCCGCGGACCCGTCGCTGCACGGCGCGCTGCGCGTGGGCGTCGCGCCGCACTCGCTGCGCGCATGCGACGCCGACGACCTGCGCTGGCTGATGTCGCTGCGCGAGGCGCTCGCGCCCGACTGCCCGGTGCACATCCACGTCTCGGAGCAGCAGGCCGAGGTCCGCGACGCGCGTGCCGCGCTCGGCACCTCGCCGATCGCGTGGCTGTGCGAGCACATGCCGGTCGACCGGCGCTGGACGCTGGTCCACGCGACGCACGCCACGCCGGCCGAGCTGCGCGAGGTCCGCACCCGCGGCGCGACCGTGTGCGTCTGCACGACGACCGAGGCGAACCTCGGCGACGGCTTCTTTCCGATCGAGGACTGGTTCGCCGCGGGCGGCCGCCTCGCGGTCGGCAGCGACAGCAACGTCGGCACCGACGCCGCCGAGGAGCTGCGCTGGCTCGAGTACCAGGCCCGGCTGCGCACGCAGTCGCGCGCTGTACTCGTCGACGCCGACTGCCCGCACCCGGGCACCGCGCTGTGGCGCCGCGCGGTCGCGGGCGGGCGGCTCGCGCAGGGCCTCGACGCGCCGGGGCTGTCGGTCGGAGCGCCGGCCGAGGCGCTGCTGCTCGACGCGCACGACGGGCTCGCCCCGGAGGACGCGCTCGACGACTTCGTGTTCGCGAAGCGTGCGACGCGTCTCGCGGGCAGCCTCGGGCCGCGCGGGCTCGCGCTCGACGAGGCCCGCTGAACTCGGGCCAGGCCGGGTCGCGTCCGCGCCGCGCGGACGCTACTGCCCAGGCTTCGGCCGCCTCGCCACCGTGATCGGCAGCGTGACCTCGCGTCCGTCTCGCACGAACGTGAAGCGCCCGGTCGCACCCGGCTGCAGCTGCGCGATCACGTTCAGCATCGTCGCGGTGTTCGGGATCGTCCGGCCGTCGATGTCGACGAGGATGTCGCCGGTGCGTACGCCCGCCTTGTCGGCCGGGCCGCCGCGCATCACCCCGGCGATGATCGCGCCGTCCTTCTTGGGCAGCTTGAAGGCCTGCGCGAGCTCGGGCGTGACGTCCTGCGGCTCGACGCCGATGTAGCCACGCACGACCGAGCCGTTCTTCAGGATCTGCTCCATCACGTTGCGCGCGGTGGAGGTCGGGATCGCGAAGCCGATGCCGAGCGAGCCGCCGGTGCGCGAGTAGATCGCGGTGTTGATGCCGAGCAGCCGCCCCTCGGTGTCGACCAGCGCGCCGCCGGAGTTGCCCGGATTGATCGCCGCGTCGGTCTGGATGAAGTTCTCGAAGGTGTTGATGCCGAGCTGCGTGCGGCCGAGCGCCGACACGATGCCCATCGTGACCGTCTGGCCGACGCCGAACGGGTTGCCGATCGCGAGCACGACGTCGCCGATGCGCGCCGAGTCGGAGTCTGCGAGCACGATCGGGGTCACGTTCGGCAGGTCGACGCGCAGCACCGCGAGGTCGGTCTCCGGGTCGGAGCCGACCAGCTTCGCGCGGCCGCGGCGACCGTCCGCGAGCAGCACCTCGATGCCGTCGGCGCCGTCGATCACGTGGTGGTTGGTGAGGATCGTGCCGTCGGCGTCGACGATCACGCCCGAGCCGAGGCTCGAGGTCTGCTGGCGACGCTGCTGGTCGCCGAAGAAGCGGCGGAACAGCGGGTCGTTGAAGAACGGGTGGTCCGGTGCGACCCGGCTCTCCTTGGTCGTGAAGACGTTGACCACGGTCGGCGTCGCCCGTCGGGCGGCCTCGCTGTATGACAGAATCGAAGCGGCCGGCGCGCCGGCGGCCGCGCCTGGCGCGGGCGACTCGCGCGTCGGCGAGGGCGCACCCGCGGGCGCGGGCGGCGACAGCCGCTCCGGCAGCCACTCGGGCCGCAGCGTCGCGACGACGAACACCAGCGCGAGTCCGATCGCGACGGCCTGCGCGAACGTCAACCAGAGCTTCTTCAGCATGAACGCGAACGGGAACGGGCAGGAGGAGGGCGGCTCGGGGCCGCGGGGCGCGGTGGGTCGCGCCGAGCTGGCCGCGTGGCTCGACGGCGTCCTCGAGGCGCGGCGGTTCGACGATTATTGCCCAAACGGCATGCAGGTGGAAGGCGCGGCCGACGTGCGTCGGGTGCTGTGCGGCGTGACCGCGAGCCTCGCGCTGGTCCGCGAGGCCGCGCGCCGCGGCGCGCAGGCGGTCCTCGTCCACCACGGCTGGTTCTGGCGCGGCGAGGACGCGCGCGTCGTCGGCACGAAGCGGGCGCGGCTCGCCGAGCTGCTCGGCCACGGCATCGGCCTGTACGCGTACCACCTGCCGCTCGACGTGCACCCAGAGTTCGGCAACAACGTGCAGCTCGCGCGCCGGCTCGGCTGGCCGGACGGCGAGGCGCTCGGCCGCGACGGGCTGCTGCGGGTGGCCGAGCTCGACGCGCCGCTGTCGGCCGACGCGCTCGCCGCGCGGCTCGGCGCCACGCTCGGGCGCGAGCCGCTGCTGGTGGGCGACGCCGCGCGCCCGGTGCGGCGCGTCGCATGGTGCACCGGCGCCGCGCAGGACCTGCTGCAGCAGGCGATCGACGCCGGCGCCGACGCGTTCGTGAGCGGCGAGATCTCCGAGCGGACCACGCACCTCGCGCGCGAGGCCGGCGTGCTGTATGCGGCCGCCGGCCACCACGCGACCGAGCGCTACGGCGTGCAGGCGCTCGGCGCGGCGGCGGCGGCCCGCTTCGGCATCGAGGTCGCCTTCTTCGACGACCCCAACCCGGTCTAGGTCAGACCGGGCGCTTCTTCAGCTCGTCGCGGATCTCGGCGAGCAGCAGCTCGGACGCCGGCGGCGCGGGCGGCGGCTCGGCGGCCTTCTCGGCCTCGAACTTCGCCTTCATCCGGTTCACGTTCTTCACCAGCATGAAGACGACGAACGCCAGCAGGATGAAATTGATCAGGATCGTGATGAAGCTGCCGTACGCGAACACCGGCACGCCGGCCTTCTTGAGCGCGTCCAGGTTGTTCGCGACCCCGTCCGGCGCCGTGCCCAGCACGAAGAAGAGGTTGCTGAAGTCGACCTTGCCGACGATCGCCGAGATGAACGGCATGATCAGGTCGCCGACCATGGAGTCGACGATCTTGCCGAAGGCGGCGCCGATGATCACGCCGACCGCGAGGTCGAACGCGTTGCCCTTGACGGCGAACTCGCGGAATTCGGATACCAGGCTCATTGCTGTGCTCTCTTCCCCGTTTGGATGTGTGGCCCGCGAGTCTGTCGCCCACGGGACAGGGACCGTAGCATGTCCTTCGCGCGGCGGACGAGGGGGTCGCGCGCCAGGAACGTCGAGAACTGTTGCGCTGCGTTCCGGACGGCCGCCTGCGGGCCCCGCCGCCGCGCGCGTGCGGTCGATACCGACCCCGCGCCCCGGCTTCTTCCTTCGGTGCGGTGCAATAAGCTAGAATCTCGGGTTGTCGTCCGGAGGTGGCTTCGCGGCCGCTTCCGACCCCTCACCGAGGTCTTCATGGCTGACCAGTCCCACGGCGCGTCGTACGCCCCTCCGTCCTCCCTCCACCCCTCCCGCCGCAACGCGATCGCCGTCACCGGCGCGGTCGGCGCGGTCGGCGCAGCCGCCTGCGCGATCCCCTTCGTGAGCACCTTCCAGCCGTCCGAGCGCGCCAAGGCCGCCGGCGCGCCGGTCGAGGTCGACATCACCGGCATGCTCCCCGGCGAGCTGCGACGCGTCGAGTGGCGCGGCAATCCGGTCTGGATCGTCCGCCGCACGCCGGAGATGCTGGAGTCGCTGAAGAAGACCGAGGCGCAGGTCCTGGATCCGCAGTCCACCAAGCCCTACCAGTTCGAGATGCCCGACTACGCCAAGAACCCGGCGCGCTCGATCAAGCCCGAGTATCTGGTCGTGGTCGGCATCTGCTCGCATCTCGGCTGCTCGCCGTCCGACAAGTTCCAGCCCGGCGCGCAGCCCTCGCTGCCCGACGACTGGCAGGGCGGCTTCCTGTGCCCCTGCCACGGCTCGACCTTCGACATGGCGGGCCGCGTCTTCAAGAACAAGCCCGCGAACGCCAACCTGGACGTGCCGCCGCACACCTACCTGTCCGACACCCGGATCCTGATCGGCGAAGACAAGAAGGCCTGACGGACGGCCCGCGCCGGGTGCAACCCGGCGGGCCGTCTCGCGTCATCCCAGTCGAACCGACCCCCGCGTCCCGTATCACCCGCACTCGAGCAGTCTGGCGAGGAGTTTCCCGATGGCAGCCGACAAGAAGATCGAAACCACTGGCCTGCTGGGCTGGGTCGACCAGCGTTTCCCGCTGACGGCCAACTGGAAGGCCCACCTGTCAGAGTACTACGCGCCGAAGAACTTCAACTTCTGGTACTTCTTCGGCTCGCTCGCGATGCTGGTGCTGGTGATCCAGATCGTCACCGGCATCTTCCTCACGATGCACTACAAGCCGGACGCGGCGCGCGCGTTCGAGTCGGTCGAGTACATCATGCGGGACGTGCCCTGGGGCTGGCTGGTGCGCTACATGCACTCGACCGGCGCCTCGGCGTTCTTCGTCGTCGTCTACCTGCACATGTTCCGCGGCCTGATCTACGGCTCGTACCGCAAGCCGCGCGAGCTGGTCTGGATCTTCGGTTGCCTGATCTTCCTGACGCTGATGGCCGAGGCGTTCTTCGGCTACCTGCTCCCCTGGGGCCAGATGTCGTACTGGGGCGCGCAGGTCATCGTGAACCTGTTCTCGGCGATCCCGTTCATCGGTCCGGAGCTGTCGGTCTGGATCCGCGGCGACTACGTCGTCGGCGACGCGACGCTGAACCGCTTCTTCGCGTTCCACGTGATCGCGATCCCGCTGGTTCTGCTCGGACTGGTCGTCGCGCACATCATCGCGCTGCACGAGGTGGGCTCGAACAACCCGGACGGCGTCGACATCAAGGCGAAGAAGGACGCGCAGGGCCGCCCGCTCGACGGCATCCCGTTCCACCCGTACTACACCGTGCACGACATCCTCGGCGTGTCGGTGTTCCTGATCGTGTTCTCGGCGGTGATCTTCTTCGCTCCCGAGATGGGCGGCTACTTCCTCGAGTTCAACAACTTCATCCCGGCCGACCCGCTGAAGACCCCGGCCCACATCGCGCCGGTCTGGTACTTCACGCCGTACTACTCGATCCTGCGCGCCGTGACCGACCAGTTCCTGGTCTGGTGGATGACGCCGTTCCTGCTCGCCTACCTCGCGATCGTCTGGATGAGCTCGACGAAGGCCCTTTCGAAGCTGATCGCGACCGCCGCGGTGGGCGCGCTGGTCGTCGGTTTCTTCATCTTCGACGCGAAGTTCTGGGGCGTGGTCGCCATGGGCGCCTCGGTGATGGTCTTCTTCGCGATGCCCTGGATCGACAACAGTCCGGTCCGCTCGATCCGCTATCGCCCGGACTGGCACAAGTGGGTCTACGGCGCTTTCGTCGTCGCGTTCGTCGTGCTCGGCTACTTCGGCGTGAAGGCGCCGTCGCCGATCGGTGAGCTTATCTCGCAGGTCTGCACGCTGCTGTACTTCGGCTTCTTCCTGTTCATGCCGTGGTGGAGCGCCATGGGCGACCCGAAGCCGGTGCCCGATCGCGTGACCTTCGCGCCACACTGAGCCGAGCCACGACCGACCTGGATTCCGCAGCCATGACCCACTGGATTTCCCGTCTCGCCGCCCGCTTCGCCGGCTTCGCCCGGGCGCTCGCCGCGGCCGCGATCGTCGCCGTGCCCGTCGCGGCGCAGGCCGCCGGTGGCGGCTCTCCGCTCGACCAGTTCCCCAAGGAGAAGCTGACCGACCCGGCCGCGCTGCAGAACGGCGCCAAGGTGTTCGTCAACTACTGCCTCGGCTGCCACAGCGCGAACCTGATGCGCTACAACCGCCTTCGGGACATCGGCCTGACCGAGGCGCAGATCAGGGACAACCTGATGTTCACGGCGACCAAGGTCGGCGATCCGATGCGGATCGCGATGTCGCCGAACGACGCGAAGGAGTGGTTCGGCGCGCTGCCGCCCGACCTGAGCGTGACCGCGCGCGCGCGCTCGTCGCACGACGGTACCGGCTCCGACTGGCTCTACACCTACCTGCGCAGCTTCTACCGCGACTCGACCCGGGCCACCGGCTGGAACAACGCGGTGTTCCCCAACGTGGGCATGCCGCACGTGCTGTTCGAGCTGCAGGGCTCGCGCGGCGTCACGATCGAAGAGATCAAGGCGGTCAAGGACGAGAAGTCGGGCAAGACCACCGGCTTCACCAAGACGGTCGTCAACTTCGACGCCCAGGGCAACCGCGGCGAGCAGGTCACCAAGCTCGACGACAAGTACCTGCACGAGGGCAGCGTCGTGCGGCTCGGCCCGGCCGTCGGCGGCAAGCTGACCCAGTCGCAGTACGACGAGCAGATCGCCGACCTGGTCGCATTCATGACCTACATGGCCGATCCGTCGGCCAAGGATCGCGTGCGGCTGGGTGTCTGGGTCCTGTTCTTCCTGTCCCTGTTCACGGTGCTGGCCTGGTGGCTGAACCGCGAGTTCTGGAAAGACATCAAGTAACCCGACCGCTTCCCCGCATCCAGGGTGAGCCGCACGCGGCTCACCCTGAGCTTTTTTGAGAACCCCTCGCCGCGCCCGCGCGCGGCACGACGATCGGAACCCGAGGAGCGAAGCCCATGATGGTCCTGTATTCGGGCACCACCTGCCCATTCAGCCAACGCTGCCGCTTCGTGCTGTTCGAGAAGGGCATGGACTTCGAGATCCGCGACGTGGATCTCTACAACAAGCCCGAGGACATCTCGATCATGAACCCGTACGGCCAGGTCCCGATCCTGGTCGAGCGCGACCTGATCCTGTACGAGTCCAACATCATCAACGAGTACATCGACGAGCGCTTCCCGCATCCGCAGCTGATGCCGGCGGACCCGGTGATGCGCGCCCGCGCGCGGCTGTTCCTCTTCAATTTCGAGCGCGAGCTGTTCGTGCACGTGCAGCAGCTCGAGCGGCGCGACCACACCAAGGACAGCTCCAAGCTGATGGAGCGCGCGCGCCAGCAGATCCGCGACCGCCTGACCCAGCTCACGCCGATCTTCATGAAGAACAAGTTCATGCTCGGCGAGGAGTTCTCGATGCTCGACGTCGCGATCGCGCCGCTGCTCTGGCGCCTGGACCACTACGCGATCGAGATGCCCAAGACCGCGGCGCCGCTGATGAAGTACGCCGAGCGCATCTTCTCGCGCCCGGCCTACATCGAGGCGCTGACGCCCTCCGAGAAGGTGATGCGCCGCTGACGCGGGGCAGGGGAGCCGCGATGGCCGAGACCTCGACCAAGCCCTACCTGATCCGCGCGATCTACGAGTGGTGCAACGACAACGGCTTCACGCCCTATCTGGCGGTGGCCGTCGACGAGCGCACCCAGGTGCCGCGCGAGCACGTGAAGGCCGGCGAGATCGTGCTGAACGTGTCGCCGATGGCGACCAACCGGCTATCGCTCGGCAACGACCTGATCGCGTTCCAGGCCCGCTTCGGCGGCGTCGCGCGCGAGCTGTCGATCCCGATCGAGAACGTCTCGGCGATCTACGCCCGCGAGAACGGGCACGGCATGGCGTTCGACGTGCCGAAGCCCTCGGCGATCGCCGAGACGCCGGCTGCGACGCCGGCCCCGTCGCCCGCCCCGCGGCCGCTGTCGCTCGCGCCCGCGGTCGCGCCGGTGCTCGACCTCGGCGCCCCGCCGGTGCCGCCCGCCCCGTCGGGCGATGCGGCCGAGCCCCCCGCCGGCGACGAGCCCCCGCCCGACGGCGGCACGCCGCGCGGCGGCCGGCCGCGCCTCACCCGCGTCAAGTGACCGGACGGTCCGCGGGTCGCGCCGACGGCGCGGCCCGTTGCGGCCTAGAATGCGCCACGTGCGACGCACGCCCTTGTAGCTCAGCTGGTAGAGCAGCGGTTTTGTAAACCGAAGGTCGCGGGTTCGATCCCTGCCGGGGGCACCACTTCAGCATCCGATGACGTCCAACACCGTCCGTTTGATCCTCTAAGCCCGCGTCGCAGCGGGCTTTTTCTTGTCCGGTTCGTCCGTTTGGGGGCAACTGCGTCCGTTGACATCCGGCCGAGTCTGGGGGCAACATTGGGGGCAAGCCGGCGACCCGTCGGCATGTTGCCCCCAGGTGAGTTGCCCCCGATGCCGCTGACCGACACCGCGATCCGAAACGCAAAGCCCGGCGTGACGCCGAAGGGCCTGAAGACGGAGAAGCCGTACAAGCTCGGCGATGCCGGCGGCCTGTACGTGGAAGTCAGGCCGGATGGGGGCAAGTACTGGCGGCTCAAATACCGGATCGGGGGCAAGGAAAAGCGGCTGTCCCTAGGCGTCTACCCCGAGATCTCGCTGGCGAAGGCGCGCGAGCGGCGCGACGCGGCACGCAAGCTGTTGGTCGAGGGCGTCGACCCGAGCGAGCACCGGAAGGCGACGAAGGCGGCAGGCGTCGAGCGCGCGGCGAACAGTTTCGAGGTCGTCGCCCGCGAGTGGTTCGCGAAGCTCCAGTCGACGTGGGACTCGAGCCACGCCGACCGGATCAAGGCCCGCCTGGAGCGCGACCTGTTCCCGTGGATCGGCGGCCGGCCCGTTGCGGAGCTGACGGCGCAAGAGGTGCTGACGATGCTGCGGCGGATCGAGTCGCGGGGGGCGCTCGACACGGCGCACCGGGCGCTCGGCAACTGCAGCGCGGTGCTCCGCTATGCCGTCGCGACGGGCCGGTGCGAGCGCGACCCGACGCGGGATCTGCGCGGCGCGCTGCCGCCGCTCAAGGGTGGGCACTTCGCGGCGGTGACGGACCCGGCGAAGGTCGGGCCGCTGCTGCGAGGCATCTACGGCTACCAAGGCACGCTGCCGGTCCAATGCGCGTTGAAGCTGGCCCCGATGGTGTTCGTGCGGCCCGGCGAGCTGCGGCGGGCGAAGTGGGCCGACATCGACTTGGAAAAGGCCGAATGGCGCTTCCACGTCACAAAGACGGACACCGGCCACGTCGTCCCGCTGGCGACGCAGGCGGTCGACATCCTGCGCGAGCTGCACGCGCTGACCTGCCGCAGCGAGTACGTGTTTCCGGGGGCGCGCAGCAACGGCCGGCCGATGTCGGATAACGCGATCCTCGCGGCGCTGCGGCGCATGGGCATCGGCAAGGACGAGATGTCCGGCCACGGGTTCCGCGCGATGGCGCGAACCATCCTCGACGAAGTGCTCGGCTTCCGGCCCGACTTTATCGAGCACCAACTTGCTCATGCGGTCCGCGATCCGAACGGCCGGGCGTACAACAGGACGGCGCACTTGAACGAGCGACGGAAGATGATGCAGGCGTGGGCCGACTGGCTGGACAAGCAACGCCACGGGGCGGACGTCATCCCGCTGCGTGAGACCGCCGCATAGGGCACAACTAAGTCTTGGTCGCGCCTAGCCTGACGGGGCGAAAACCGGGTTCCCTTGCCCGGCCGGCGCGGCTTCTCTACAAGGCGAGCGCAAAGGGGCGCAGTGGTGACTGAAGCTAACGTTCGCGGTGAGCGGAGCGACTCACGCCAACCGAACTGGGATGTCTGGTTGCATGTTCCGGTTGCAATTCTTTGGGAAGCAGTTGCCCTATCGCTCGGCATTGATCCCAAGCGTGTGCGGATGTCGGACCATGGTTGGGCAGCCGGTCCGGATCATTTCTTGACAGATGAAGGGCCGGATTTCGACAACAGGCTGCTTGTTGCCTCACGCAACCTCAGGCAGGAAGGTCCGCTTCATCTGCAAGTCCCCCTCGTTGGCGGCCCTGCCACCTGCGGTGTGGAACTCGGAGAATTTGCAGCTTGGGCTCTCAAGATCGGCTGGCATATGCCGCAGCAGATGTGTGAGCTTGGAATCGCGTACCGATCGAACGCAGTCGGCGAACCAGCGAGTGCTCGCTGGCCCTGGGGGGATTACGAGACACCGCTCCTGAAGGCGTTGGCTGCCGCCGCGGATCGATGGTGGAAGCGCTACGACCCAACTGACGCAACAACCGCACCGACCAATGACGCAGTCGTCGAGTGGCTGCGCAAAGAGTTCCCTGACCCGCCGATGTCCGCAAACATTGCCAGCGCGATCGCGACGATATTGCGCGCGCCGTCAGTCCCGACGATTCGCAGGTAGGCGCTGCAGGGAATCCCCGACAGCTAGGTCGGGCTTGGGGTTGAACCCCCAAGACCCGCACCACAGGCCGAACTTCGGCCGATTTTGATTGGGGTTGAACCACAGGGATTGAACGCGTCAGACCTCCCTGGTTCTCATCGAGCTGTCGATGATCCGACCACGTCCGCTGTCGGACGATGGAGATCATCGCAATGCCCCTGATTCCTGAGTACGGATTCCTGCGCCTGCCGCAGATCCTCGGCGACGCGAAGGCCGACCCGCCGGTCCCGCCGGTGATCCCGGTCTGCAAGTCGACCTGGTGGGCCGGCGTGCGCGCCGGCCGCTACCCCAAGCCCGTGAAGCTATCGTCGCGCGTCACCGTGTGGCGCGCCTCGGACATCCGCAAGCTGATCGAGCAGGCGGAGGGCTGACCGGTAATGGACCAGAAAAAGAAAGCGGGCACCTCGACGATCGTCGAGGCGACCCGCAAAGACTTCAGCAGCCCCAATCGTAGCGCGATCGCCTCCGGCATCGCGGCCTGGATCGGCCGCGTGGCGCTCTGGGGCCTGCTGCCGCTCAACGTCGCCGAGGCGATCATCCGCTGGGTGAGGTCCGCATGAGCGCGCGTCTCGACATCCCCTGCGACGCGCTCGCCGCGGTCGACGGCGAGAAGCGCGCGAAGCGCGCGATCCGTTGCGCCGAGCACGGCATGGCCCTCTCGCCCGACCATCTGCTGCACGAGCTGCAGGACGCCTTCGCGGTCGACGGCCAGTACGTGAAGCCCACGCCGCGGGTGCGCGGGTTCATGCGCGCGATCGCCAAGCACCTGGAGGGCACCAAATGAATGCCCTCACGTTCACGCTGTACGAGTCCAGGCGCCCGTCGGTGCTCACGAAGTCGATCGAACTGCGCGAGGACGGCACGCTGGCGAAGACGCCCGCCGCGCAGATGACCGACGGCATCGCGCGAACCGTCGTCGTCGCGGACCTGGCGGAGTTCGCGGCGACGCTCGATGCGCTCACCAGCGCCCAGGCGGTCGGGTACGGCGTCGCGCCGGCGCACGACTACGCCCGCGTCGTGACCGACGCCGCGTGGAATGCGCTCGACGATGCCGCAAAGCGCGAGGTCATCGCCCGCACCCGGCGTTTTCTGCAGTTCGCGCCGCGGCCCGGCGTGATGATGCTCGATCACGACGGCCACCCCGACGGCGAGATCCACCCCGAGCGGCTGCACGCGATGATCGTGGAGGCGGTGCCGGCGCTTGCCGACGCGCAGATGCTCTGGCGCGCGAGCGCGGGAAGCTGCATCGTCGGCACCGACGGCCGCATGCTCTCAGGGCTCGGCGGCCAGCGCCTCTACGTCGCGGTCCGCGACGCGTCGCTGATCCCGCGGGCCGGCGAGGCGCTGGTGTCCCGGCTGGAGGCGGCCGGGCACGCCTGGGTCAAGGTGTCGAGAGCGGGCGCGACGCTGCAGCGCACGCTCGTCGATGCCTCCGTCTGGCAGCCCGAGCGCCTGGACTTCGCCGGCCCCCCGGTGCTCGGCCCGGGGCTGCGTCGCGAACCCCCGCCGGCTCGGCTGCTCGGTCCGGCCGACGCACCGCCGTTCGACCTGCGCAGGATCGAGGCCGACGGCGAGGTTCAGGCCGCAGCAAAGAAGTACCGCGCGCAGACGCGGGCCGCCGCGGAGCCCGAGGCGCGTACCGCGCGCGAGGCGTACATCGAGGCCGAGGCGCCGAAGATCGCCGAGCGGCGCGGCATCGAGCTGGAGGCCGCCCGCGCGATCGTGCAGCGCGCGACCACCAAGCACGTGCTGATGGGCGACTTCGTGCTGACGGCCCACGACGGCGCCGAGGTGACGGTGGGCGAACTGCTCGACAACCCGGCACGCTGGCACGGGCAACGCTTTGCCGACCCGCTGGAGCCCGAGTACGGAAACCGCGATCGGCGCATCGCGTGGGCGAACCTGAGGAGCGGCGGCAAGCCGTTCATCTACTCGCACGCGCACGGCGGGCAGCGGTACGTGCTGGCTCGCCCGGCGCGGCGCATCCAACTCGCGCGCGGGGATCGGGCACGCGTCGTCGATCAGGTGCTCGATGCGATCCGCGCCGAGGGTGAGCTGTACGACTTCGGCGAGGGCGGGGGCATGGCGCGCCTGGCCGACGGCGCCGCGCTGCCGGTGACGCGCGACTGGCTGCTCGACTACCTCGATCGCACCTGCTCGTTCTTCGTCGTCAAGATGGTCCACGAGATGCCGGTCGAGGTCGACGCGGACGCCCCGCCGGCGCTCGCCGCCTCGATCCTCGCCAAGTCGGGCGAGCGCAGGCTGCCGCGCCTGGTCGCGGTCACGACGGCTCCTACGCTGCGGCCCGACGGCTCGGTGCTCGACGAGCCCGGCTTCGATGAGGTGTCGGGACTGCTGTACCTTGCCGGACTGAACGCGCCGCGCGTGCCGCGCGAGCCGACGCCGCGCGAGGCCATCGAGGCGCTGCGCACGCTGTGGGCGCCGGTGAGGTTGTTCCCGTTCGTCGACGACGTGGACCGCGGCGTCGCGCTCGCCGCGATGGTCACCGCCGGCCTGCGTGCGAGCCTGCCCACGGCGCCCGGCTTCGCGTTCGACGCGCCTACCGCCGGCAGCGGCAAGACGCTGATGGGCAAGGTCATCGGCATCCTGGCGACCGGCGAGAGCCCGCCCGTGCTGCCGCCGGCCGGCGACCGCGACGACGAGGCCCGCAAGCGCCTGTTCTCGGCGCTGCGCGACGGCCGGCGCGTGCTGCTCTGGGACAACGTGCGCGAGCCGCTGGGCGGCGCCGCGCTCGACGCATTCCTGACCGCGCCGACCTTCTCCGATCGCGTGCTCGGCGTCTCGGAGATGGCGACACTGCCCAACCGGGCGCTGCTGATCGCCACCGGCAACAACCTGCGCCTGGTGGGCGACACCTGCCGGCGGATCCTCGTCGCCCGCATCGACGCGCAGATGGAACGGCCCTACGGCCGGTCGTTCGACTTCGACCCCGAGCAGTACGTCCAGGCACACCGGCTCGAGCTCGTGGTCGCCGCGCTCACCATCGTCCGCGGCTGGATCGCGGCGGGCCGCCCGCGGCTCGGCACCGGGCGCACCGCGTCGTTCGAGACCTGGGACGACCTGGTGCGCCAGCCCGTGCTGTGGGTCGCCGAGCAGGCCCGTGCGCTCGGCGCCGGGCTGCCCGGCTTCGCCGATCCTGTCGAGGCGGTCGAGCGAGCGTTCGGGGCAGATCCCGAGACCGCGAAGCTCGCGGCGCTGCTGGCCGCCTGGGAAGCATGCTTCGGCGAGCGCCCAACTGCGGTGAAGGAGGCCATCCGGTACGCGGAGCAGGCCGGCACGGACCCCGCGGCGCAGGCGCTCGCCGATGCGCTGGACGAGGCGGCCGGAGAGCGCGGACGGGTCAACCCGCGAATTCTGGGGCGCTGGATCGAGCGCAACGTCGGGCGCCGGAACGCCGGCCGCTGGATCGAGGCGGGGCGGCTGCGCGACGGCTACAAGACCTGGGCTCTGCGCCGCGAGGATCGCCGACCGCCCGAAAACAACCCACTGAAACCCACTACTCCCACTTCCGCCACTCAGGACACCCTCCAGGAAGTGGGTTCAGTGGATGTCAGTGGGTTTCTTCCGGTCAACGGATGCACGTTGCCGGGCGCCGCGACGGCGTCGGGCTCGTCGGTCGAGGTGTTCTGATGGGCGCCGCCGACCTTCTGGGGACGCTCCGGGCCGCCGGGCTGACCGTCGAGGCCGACGACGACCGTCTGATGGTGGCGCCGGCCGAGAAGCTGACCCGAGCGCTGCGCGAGCTGATCCGGGCGGAGAAGCCGGCACTGCTCGCGGCGCTGGCGGGCGCGCAGAATGAATCTGGGCCGAGACCCGCTGCGGCGCGCTGGTTACTGCACCTGCCCGACGCCGACCCGCTGGCGGTGGCGTTCGATCCTCCGGCCACCCACGACGAGGTGCTGGCGCGCTACTCGGGCGCGCTCGCAGCAGAGCCGGTGCCCGAGACGCTAAAGGTCGAGTTGCCCGCCGCGATCGAGAAGTTGTTCGTCCAGTGCGTAGAGTCCGGGCTGTACGACGAGGCGGACCGGGCTGTGCTGCAGGCGATGCACGCCATCAACCCGGTCGACGCGCGCACGGTAATCGACGAGATGTACTCCAGGATCGGCCGCTGCCACCGTTGCGTTCACTTCGCGCGGCCCGGGCTGTCCGACGGCTACTGCACGAGGCGCGACGACCTTCCGGCGGCATACGGCCTCATGCGTCACCTTCCCCCGGACGGCGGCGCGCTGTGTGCGATCTTCAAGGAAATGTCATGAACCGTACCCCTCCTCCAGCGACGTCGCCACGGAAGGACCGAACGTTGAACCTGACCTCGAACTCCCCGGACAAGAACAAGGACGCGAAGATCGCGGAGACGATCGTCAGCGGTATCGCGCCCAACTCGCTGACGGTCACTCACTTCTCGAAGGGTGCACTCGGCGAGGTCGATCTGACCGAGGTGTTCAACGCGATGCAGACGTCGGCCAAGAACGTGAAGTCCGGCGACCTGTCCGCGGTCGAAGGAATGCTCTCGTCGCAGATCGAGGCGCTGAATTCAATCTTCAGCGAGTTGGCGCGTCGGGCAGCGATGAACATGGGCGAGTACCTGGACGCGATGGACCGCTACATGAGGCTGGCGCTGCGTGCCCAGAGTCAGTGCCGCGCCACCGCCGAGACGCTGGCAATCATCAAGCAGGGGCCGCCGATCTTCGCGAACCAGGCGAACGTCGCGCACGGTCCGCAGCAGGTGAACAACGGACCGCTCAACGCGCGCCGCGCGGGCGAGAAAAGCACTTCTTGGCAACCCGAACTATTGGAGTCGAGCGATGTCGAACGGCTGGACACCGGAGCGGCGGGCGCGGCAGGCCGAAGCGATCCGGCGCTGGAAGCCGTGGGAACAGAGCACCGGCCCGAGGACGCCGGAAGGCAAGGCCCGATCGCAGCGAAACGGCAGCAAGCCCGGTGTGCGATCGATCGTCCGTGAAGTATCGCGAGTGCTTCGTGCTCAGCGCAACCTGCTCAACGAATGGCCTGGCGGATAGGGGGCAGGTTGCCGGGCGACGGGCCGTGCCAACCCGCCCGGGCGGGTCTGCGAACGTAGACGGGAGACACCAGCTTTTCATGGCGACGAATCGTCACTGTTTGCCCCTTGACCTCAGCGTGCTGACGGGCGCCGAGAGCCCGCCGACCATGTAGTCGATGTTGTCGCGGACCATGGTTTCATAGCGCCTGGCGTTGGACGCATCCACCGGCCCGTTGGCGCGCAGCCACTTCGCAAGGCTCGTGCTCAACCCCAGCCCGAGCATGCGCATCCGGGCTTCGAACACCGTTGCGGGAAGCCCGGGCGCCGTGCGGCGCAGCATGCCGAATGCCCGCGCATAGGCACTGCGACGCGACGCGTCCAGCAGGGCTTCGATCTCGAGCAGCTGCGGATCGAGCAGCACCTGCACCGAGGTCAGCACGAAGTCGCGTCCCCACGCCTCGCGCCTGATCACGTCGGTCACCGAAGTCACCACCGCTTCGACCAGCGCGTGCAGGTCCTGGTCGGTCCCTTCCGCGACCAGAGCGTCGAGCCGCAGGTGGCGCAGGTCGTTGATGACCCCGTTGCGTCGGTCGAGCAGCGCCGCGATGAGCCGAAGCCGGTTGCCGAAGTGGTACGTCAGCGCGGCCTGGTTCGACTGACCGCTGGCACGGAGGATCTCGCGCGTGGAGACTTGGTGGATCCCGCGCTCGGCGAACAGCCGCTCCGCTGCGTCGAGCATCGTGGTACGGGTGGCCGGCACGGCGCGGTCCGCCCCGCCACCGCCGGCGGCGAACGCTTCTCCGGGCGACCGATTCCGTGTCGATACCGGCTCGGTCGCGGGCGCCCCCGCCCCAGCCGCCCCGTCCCAAGCTTGACGCTTCATCTGATGGGGGATCTAATGCAGTTGCATTACTACAAGTGGTGGAAGCGGTATTGTCGCCCCTCGATGCCCCGATCGGGTGCCGGACGCACGAGGCTAGCCAACCTCGTGGATTCCGGTTCCCGACGGTTGTAGGCGTCCAGGTGGCCTGTGTCGGCGGGAGCGCGCCCATGAAGGTCTCGTGCATTGCAATCGCCACGGTGCTGTTCATCGTCGTCCCATCCGTCGGCGCGCAGCCTCCCATCACCACGAAGCCCGTGCAGTTCAAGAAGGGCGAGAGCGGCGCCACGATCAAGGGCACGATCAAGGGCGACCAGATCGTCGACTACAAGGTGCGTACCGGCGCCGGCCAGGCGATGGTCGTGCAGTTCAGGCCCAGCAACCCGTCGACCTACTTCAACGTGCTGCCGCCCGGCAGCGACGAGGCCATCCACGTCGGCTCCAGCGCGGGCAACGCCTTCTCCGCCGAGCTGAAGGCCGGCGGTGAATACACCATCCGCGTGTACCTGATGCGCAATGCCGCGCGCCGCAACGAAACCACGAGCTATACGCTGGACATCGGCATCGCGGGCCCCGTCAAGCAAGGTAGCGCCCCGGGCCTGGGCGTGCTCACGTTGGTTGGCCTCCCCGGAGACGGCCGGCAGCGCAGCAGCGACGAGGCCGGGCTCGGCGTCGTCGGCGACCCGCCCCGTGTCCGCCCCGATGCGTCCGTCAACGGCGCCTGAACCCGTCACGTGAGCGCCGCTGCCCGATGGACCTGGTGGCTGCCCCTGTGCCTGCTGGCCGCCTGTGCCTCCGGCCCCTCGCCGCTGGGGCCGTCCGGCGCGCCGGTGGTGGCGCAGGTGCTGGGGCACCCGGTGCGCGCGAACGGCCCTGACGAGGTGCAGTACCTGATCCTGCGCGAGCTGACCGACCGTTTCGCGGCCGAGCGCGGCATCGGCGTTTCGCAAGCCGAGGTGGATGCGTGGCTCGCTCGCCAGCGGCAGGTGCTGGCCGCCGACCCCAACGTGATGTCGGTGCCGGACAGCGCCGAGGAGCGGGCCGCGCGCGAGCATTCCGCGCGTGCCTACGAGCTGCAACGCAAGATCGACGGCGCGCTGCAGCGGCAGTACGGCGGGCGCATCGCGGTGCGCACCGGCGGCGCCGTGCCGGTGGATGCGTATCGCCGCTTTCTCGAGGAGCAGGCGGCGCGCGGGCGCTTCCGGATTCTCGACGCCGCGTACGAACGCGAGTTCTGGCGGGCCTGGACTGACGACACACGCTGGCACTTCCTGCCGGCAGGCAGCGAGGTGGCCGACCGCGCGTTCGACGCACCGGCAGCACCACGCAATGTTCATCGATAAGGGAGCGACCCATGCGACTACATCGCTGTTTCGCCATCGCCGCGGTCCTGGCGGTGACACTGAATCAGGCCACCGCCCAGCAGCCGGCCGCGCCGCCGATTCCCTCCTTCAACCGGACGGTCCTGCCGATCGCCCCCGAGCCGTTCCAGGGCACGGTGGGCTTGCGATCCAAGGACTCCAAGCCGGCGTTCCCTCGCCCCGTCACCGCACCGCCGGGGGCCCCGAACGTGCTGCTCGTCATGCTGGACGACGTCGGGTTCGGCGCGTCCAGCCCGTTCGGCGGAGTCATCGACACCCCCAGCCTCGACAAGCTGGCTGACGCTGGCCTGCGCTTCAACCGCTTCCACACCACTGCGGTGTGCAGCCCGACGCGCGCGGCACTGATCACCGGACGCAACCACCACACGGCACACACCGGCGTCGTGATGGAGATGGCCACGGGTTTCGATGGCTACAACAGCCTGGTCGGCAAGGACATGGCCACCATCGGCGAAATGCTGAAGCTCAACGGCTACAACACCGCCTGGTTCGGCAAGAACCACAACGTGGCGGATTGGGAGTCAACGCAGGCAGGCCCCTTCGACCGTTGGCCGACCGGCATGGGCTTCGAGAAGTTCTATGGTTTCCTCGGAGGGGTGGCGAACAACTGGCGGCCGGCACTCTATGACGGCACGACGCCGATCGAGCCCCATCTCGGCAAACCCGATTACAACCTGGACTTCGATCTGGCCGACCAAGCCATCGCCTGGATCCAGATGCAGAAGACCGTCGCACCCGACAAGCCCTTCCTGACCTACATCGCCCCGGGTGCCATCCATGCACCCCAGCACGCGAGGCCGGAGTGGATCGCGAAGTACAAGGGCAAGTTCGACATGGGCTGGGACAAGATGCGCGAGGAGATCTTCGCCCGCCAGAAGCGGATGGGCATCATCCCTGCCGATGCCAAGCTGACGCCGAGGCCCAAGGAGCTGCCGAGTTGGGACTCGATGAACCCGCGGCAGAAGAAGGTGATGGCACGCATGATGGAAGTGGCCGCCGGGCAGCTGTCCCAGGTGGACCACAACTTCGGCCGCGTGATGAAGGCCATCGACGAGATGGGCCTGACCGACAACACGTTGGTGATCTTCGTCATCGGTGACAACGGCGGCAGCGGCGAGGGGACGGTGCAGGGGGTCTTCAACGACATGAACATCGTGTCGCAGAGCACCGAGACGCTCGAGTACCTCGAGAAGAACATGGACGACATGGGCAGCTGGAAGTCGTCCAACCTGTATGGCGTGCCCTGGGCGTGGGCGACCAACACGCCGTTCCAGTGGACCAAGCAGGTGGCCAGCCATTTCGGCGGAACGCGCAACGGCCTGATCATCTCCTGGCCGAAGGGCATCAAGGCGAAGGGCGAAATCCGATCGCAGTTCCACCACGTCATCGACGTCGTGCCGACGATTCTCGAGGCCGCGAAGCTGCCGCAGCCGACCACGGTCAGCGGCGTGACGCAGCACCCGATCGAAGGCACCAGCATGGTGTACACCTTCGACAACCCCAAGGCGCCGGACCGCGTGAAGACCCAGTACTTCGAGATCTTCGGCAACTCGGGCATCTACCACGACGGCTGGTTCGCGGGGACCAAGCCGTTCCGTCTGCCGTGGAGCGGCGTCGGGACCGACGCCGACTTGCTCACGACCCAGTGGGAGCTCTACGACATCGACAAGGACTTCTCCCAGGCCGACGACCTGGCGGCAAAGATGCCCGAGAAGCTGCGCGAGATGCAGGTGCGCTTCTTTGCCGAAGCGGCCAAGCACAACGTGCTGCCGATCCAGACCTCGGCGGCCGAGCGCTTCGGCGAAGGCATCCGGCCCAGCATGACGGGCGACCGCAAGACCTTCACCTACACGGCCGGCCTGAAGCGCATCCCCGAAGGGACCGCGCCTCCCGTCAAGAACCGGTCGTGGAGTCTGACGGCGGACGTCGACCTGAAGGGCAACGACTCGGGCGTGATCGCCACGCAAGGCGGGATCCTGGCCGGCTATGCGCTGTACTTCGAACAAGGCAAGCCGGTGTTCAGCTACAGCTTCACCAACGGCGAGAGATGGCGCATCGTCGCCAAGGACCCACTGGCCGCCGGAAAGCACAAGGTGGTCATGAACTTCACCTACGACGGCGGCGGGATGGGCAAGGGCGGCGCGGTCTCGATCACCGCGAATGGCAAGGAGGTTGCGCAAGGACGCGTCGAGAGGACCGTTCCCTTCCGCTTCTCGACCGAGGAGACCCTCGACATCGGCGAGGACACCGGCACGCCGGTGGACGTGTCCTATGACGTGCCGGCCCGCTTCACGGGCGGGCTGGGCAAGGTCGTCTTCGATCTGAAGTAGGCCGGACGAGCCGAATGAAAACGGCCGGCGCACTGACCTGCCTGTGCCTTGCCGCCCTGAGCCCGCACCAGGTCCTCGCCGGCGAGGACCCGGCGCACCCCGGCACCGAACACCGGACCGATGACAACGGGACCGATCCCACCCGCGTCAGTCGGACCGTGCAGTTGAAGTTCGAGCATCTCGCGCTTCGCGATGGCTTCGGCAGCAACACCCTGAAGCTCTGGTACTCGCAACCGCTCGGCGAGGGATACAGCGCGATCTTCAAGCTGCCCGTGACGCAGGTGGAGGTGCCTGGCAACAAGGGCGCCGGTCTTGGAGACGTGTCGGTCCAGGTGGGGAAGGTGTTCGGCCTCACGCGCGAGGGGGGCCACGTCGTACAGGGAGAGATGATCTTCGAGACCGCGACGCGACCCGAACTCGGTGCCAACCAGAACGTCTTCAAGGCGACGTACGTCAGGGCGATCTTCCTGCAGGACGGGTCGATCCTGGCGCCTTCCATCGTGCACAACGTCGGCGTCTGGGGGCAGGACGACCGTCCCCGAGTCAACCTGAGCACCCTCGATGTCTACTACGTTCCGAAGATGGTCGATCCGCGCAACCTCGTCACCTTCGATCCGAACGTCAACTACAACTGGCAGAACGACAACCGTTTCGCGAGTCTGGCCGTCACGCTGGGTCGCAACCTCGGCAAGTCGCCGTTCGGCGGCAATCACTTCGTTCTCGTCAAGCCCGCGATCCTGGTCGGTGGCGACCGGCCCAACAGATGGGGCGTGGAATTGACCTACAGGGTCATCGGGTTCTAGAGGCTGGCACCGCATGGCACAGACCAGACCCGAGGGCCGACTCGCGGAACGACGAGGCGGGGCCGACGCGCCTCGCGGGTCGGTCAGGGACCTTCCTCGCCTCGCCCGGCTGCGTGTCGCCGGGATAGCCACCGCACTGGTTCTCGCCGGGTGCGCGAGCTTCACCCCGCAACCCGGCCCAGGTCCCGAGCCCGGCGGCAACTACGTGATGCTGACCACTCCGATCATCGCCGTCGGCGACACGCAGGAGCATCACTCGACAGGCTACCCCCTGCATGACAACGACAGCGCGGTCGACGCCTACGTCGAAGTGACCCAGCGCCCCCCGGAGCAGCCGCTGTTCGGTCGACGGATCCTCGAGTGGGCCCTGACGCGGCATCAGGACGAGCCCTTCATCCATCTCGGCGACCTGCTCGACCTGTCGTGCCGCAACGAGGCGCGGCGGGTTCGCGACACGTTCCGCACGGTGCGCAGCCCGGGGGCGATCCTGCCCGGCAACCACGATGGACTGATGTTCGGCATCTACGGCTACGACGTCCTGGCGGCCGCGCTCGATCCCGGTGCCGCGAAGTGGAACCGCGCCTGCCGTCGCGGCGCCTCCCCGGACGATGCCGGGCATCGCACCGGGAACGAAGCGCTGACGAAGCGCGACTTCATCGCCATGTACTTCGAGGCGCTGACCGAGGGGCCGCGTCCCCTGCCGGGCCTGCAACCGCCGCCGGCCTCGGGCGAGCGGCGTGTCAGCTGGCGCGACCCACGTCCGAGCGCGTATCTCTCCGCGATCGAGGCCAAGGTGCTCGACGGGCACCGCTACGCCGACTCCTTCCTGGCGCAGCGCCTGAGGCTGCCGCGCGCGCCCGGGGCGACCCGCGGCGTGGTCCTCATCGGGCTGGACACCAACCAGGCGGGTGCGCTGGTCAGCACCTGGGACACCCTCATGGGACGCAGCCCCGGAAGCCAGGGGCACGTCCACCCGGACCAGTTGCTGGCCATCGAAGGCTGGCTGGACGAAGCGATCCGTGACGGCGACATCGTCGTCTTCGCCGGTCATCACAACTGGCGGTCGCTCGGATTGCCGACGCGCACGCTGCTGCGCAGCGTGATGGGCCGGCTCGATCATCCGCTGGTCTACCTGTCCGCGCACACCCACAGCGGCTTCTGGGCCGTGCACCGGGAGTTGGCGCGCCGGCCGCTCCTGGAGCTGAACGTCAGCTCGCTGTCGGACTGGCCGATCGCGTACCGACGCATCAGCTTCGCCTACGACGAGGAGGCCCGGCGACTGCGGGTACGCGGCGAGCTCATGCCCAGCGGCGACGTGCCCAGCGCGACCTACGCAGACCTGCTGGCAGCGTGGGAGCGCGATACGTGTGCACGTACCGGCGTGCCCGCTGAAATGATCAGGGAACTCGATCTCGTCACCGTCAAGCGACAGCGCGAGTCGCGAGGCACGCTGGTCGAATGGCTGCTGCTGGCGGTCGGTCCCGCGTGCGAGACCTGCGAGCAGCCGCTGTTCGACCACGCCAACGCCTACCTGGACGCGATGTTGCAGGTACTGTTGCAGGGCGACGCGATCGTGAAGTCCAACATGACGGGCGTGCAGTTCCCCAAGGCACCGCTGCCGTCCTGGTGCGGTCCTCGGACCTTCCCGGACTGCGCGAACGGCCTGATCGCCGAGAAGCCCGGGGACTACCAGGCCAACGTGACCCTGTTCCGTCGAAAGGCCGAGCTGATCGAGACGTTCAACGGCTTCCTCGATCGCCTCGACCAGCCCGAGGTGAAGGCCTACATGACCTGTCGCGCGGTGGTGGCTGCCAAGATCGACTTCGATGCGACCGACGAGGGCAACACCGACGATCGCAGCGAGGACAAGCGTCGCGCCGAGCAGTTCTTCCGCATCGAGGCAAGCGTCGGGATGGAGTAGGGGGTCGAATGTTCCGTCGGCGACGGTTGCATGAGGTGCCGCGCTGCCGGGTGCTACATCAGCGTCGCCTTGGCGACACGCCTTCCGCAGGCTGCGCCCTTCATGGCGGCGCTGAGCGCCGACTGAACTGGTGTCGGCCGGTCCTTCCCGGCCGTCCTGCCGGCGGGTCGTTCGCAGCGCGGCGTCCCGTGAGCACCAGACTCGATGGGAACGTCCGTCTGGCCCTGTCGGGGCAACGCTCCGCGCCTGGGGGCAACTTTGGGGGCAACCGCCGCGATCGATCAGGTCGGAGCGCCCATTCATGCGCCTCATCGGGCAGTATTCGGTAGATGCCGGGGCACCACTTCGACATCCGACGGAATCGAACGTCGCCGACCCGATCCCGTACGCCCGCGTCCCAGCGGAATCACGGATCCCTACGCGCCCGTTGAGGCTCGAACTCGCGCAGCAGCCGGATCTCCTCGCGCCACGCGGCGACCAGCCGGTCGCGCTCTGGATCGTGACCCTCATCGCGAACGCGCCGCTTGCGGAAGGCGAGTTCGTTCTGGGCGTTCACGATCGCCGCGGAGAGTGCGGGACGAAGCCGGTCGACACGTCGGGTGCGGAACATCCGGTCCCGCAGGATCTGCTCGTATTCAGTCGGGCTCACGGTCACGCCCACCTCTGTAGCGAGCTCTTCGTTGATCACGCGCCGTTCCCAGGCGCCGCTGCGCCACAGCGCCAGCGACATGAGAAGGACGAACGGGAGGAAGACGGTGAGCTCCAGCACGCTTGCCTCGAGCCACGCAGCGACGAACCCGATCTCGGACGGGCCTGCGCTCACGGGCGGAGGCTCGCCTGAGGCGGCGCCCTGGATCGCAGCGAGCAGGGGCAATGCATTGTTCACCGCATGCGCGCCGATCGCGGCTGCGAGCCCGAACAGGGGAGCAACGACCTTCAGCCAGCGCCGCCGGGTTTGCACCGCAACCCCCAGGGACGCGCCGAGGATCGCGGTGTACATCGCATGGCCACCGAGGCCGAACAGGGCGTAGCGCGAACCGAGCTGCTCACCCCATGGCGCGACGCCGTACTGCGCATATTCCTGCGCCACGTACAAGGGCGCTTCGAACCACGTGAAGCCGAGCCCGATGAGGGCGCCGTAGACGATGCCGTCGCGCATGTTGTCGAATTCGGCGCGCAGCAGGAAGAACAGCAACAGCAGGCCCAAGCCTTTCGTCACCTCCTCGACCAGCGGCGCGGCGAGCGGCGCGCCGAGGAGCATCGGCGCCTCCGGGCCCAGGATCTCGAGCGCGAAGGGGTTGTGCTCGACCCATCGCGCGACGTTCGACAGGAGCGCGCCGTTGACGGGCAGCGCGAGACCGGTCGCCATGAACGCGCCCCAGAGAAACGCGGCGACGAACAGCCACGGGGTCTCGCGTTCGCGCCGATCCAGGTACCAGAGGATCGTCCATGGCACCGACGACATCACCGTCGACAGCGCGAGGGCAGCGATGAAGACATCGGTGACATCGTCGCGCAGCGACCCCAGGAAGGCGAGCAACGTCACCGCCACCGCAGCGAGCGATACGAGCAGCCACGCGCTGATGGTCAAGGCAACCGCGGTGTTGCGAAGCGGCGAGCCGAGCAGCAGAGGATCCAGCTCTCTTTGGCGGAGAAACCTCATGGAGTGGCGTTCCGGGACGTGGTGTAGAAGCCGAGCGGTGAAGGCGGGCCCTTGCGGGGGCCATCGGTTCGTCCGGTAGGGTTGGAGTTACCAGGCTTCAACCAAACCGAGGAAACAAACCGATGCCCGACGACAGGATGGCATTGGCCGAACTGCTTGAGAAGGGCTCCGACGGGGATCTGCTGCGCGAGATGATTCGGCTTCATGGCGCAGCGCATGATGAAGACCGACGTGCAGGCGCTGGTGGGCGCGGCCCCGGGCGAGAGAAGCGAGACGCGCGAGAACTGGCGCAATGGCTACCGCGATCGGACCTGGCACACGCGCGCCGGAACGATCCCGCTGAAGATCCCGAAGCTGCGCTCGGGGAGCGACTTCCCGGGCTTTCTGGAGCCGCGACGCCCGATCAACGCTCCATGCGACCGTGTACGCCTCGCCCCCTCGCCGGCGGCCGAGGCGCTGGATCGGTAGGCAGCCCGGTCGCCTGGCGGCAGTCCGGCCGCATCACGTTGCCGACCGGAGTGCCGGTGCAGCGCGCGGGCGGCGCTACGGAGGGGCCAGCGTGTTCATGATCTGGGAGGTGATCGCATCCTGTCCGGCCTGCGATTGACGATCCCGGATCGCGTTGCACTGGTGCTCGAGCGCATACCCAAGATCGACGTCCCGCCCCGGCACGTCCGGCCGCACGAAAGTA
>JADCHE010000101.1 GCA_020248665.1 Burkholderiales bacterium
ACCGGCCGCCGACGCGCCCCGCGCGCCGACCGTCAAGCGTGTCCGCAAGGCGCCGGCCGACGGCGCCAACGCAGCGCCTGCCCCGGCTCCGACCGAGGGCAAGGGCGAATAAGGAACGACCATGCTTCAACCCGCACGTCGCAAGTACCGCAAGGAGCAGAAGGGCCGCAACAAGGGCATCGCGACCCGCGGCACCGCCGTCTCCTTCGGCGAGTTCGGCCTCAAGGCCACCGGGCGCGGCCGGCTGACCGCGCGCCAGATCGAGGCCGCGCGTCGCGCCATGACCCGCCATATCAAGCGGGGCGGCCGGATCTGGATCCGGATCTTCCCGGACAAGCCGATCTCGCAGAAGCCCGCCGAGGTCCGCATGGGCAACGGCAAGGGCAACCCGGAGTACTACGTGGCCGAGATCCAGCCCGGCAAGGTGCTGTACGAGATGGACGGCGTCGCCGAGGAGCTCGCCCGCGAGGCGTTCGCCCTGGCCGCCGCGAAGCTCCCGATCTCGACCGTCTTCGTGGCGCGCCACGTCGGCGCCTGATCGCGAGAGGAACTGAGAGATGAAAGCCAGTGAACTGAGGACCAAGGCTCCGCAAGAGCTCCAGAAGGAGCTGTCCGAGCTGATGAAGGCCCATTTCTCGCTGCGCATGCAGATCGCGACCCAGCAGCAGACCAACACGGCCCAGCTGCGCAAGACCCGTCGCGACATCGCCCGCGTGCGCACCGTGATGAACCAGAAGGCGAACGCCAAATGACAGAAGCGACCACCGCCGGCGCCCAGCGGACGCTCACCGGGCGCGTGATCAGCAACAAGATGACCAAGACGGTCACCGTGCTGATCGAGCGCAAGGTCAAGCACCCGCTGTACGGCAAGTACATCACCCGCTCGACCAAGTACCACGCGCACACCGAGGACGCGCTCGCCGAGGGCGACGTCGTCGAGATCAAGGAGTGCCGCCCGATCTCCAAGACCAAGACGTGGACGGTCGTGCGTCGCGTCGAGGCCAGCAAGGCGATCTGACGGCCGCGCGGGGCGCGGCGGCGGATCGATCGCCACCGCGCCACGGCGCACGGCCCCGTCGCAGGTTGACGGGTCGTTCGCCGGGTGACATAATCGAAAACTTTCGTTTTCACGGCCAGGCCCTTCCGGGCCTTTCCCGACCGGGGCCGCGGAGACGGATCCACACCCGATTCCACGGGACCAAGACTGACCGCAGCGGATCCGCGCCGATGCAGTGAGAACTGCGGGCGCCGTGTCGATGCGGATCAAGTTGGGAGAATGCAATGATTCAGATGCAGTCGACGCTGGACGTCGCCGACAACACCGGCGCGCGTTCGGTCATGTGTATCAAGGTGCTGGGCGGCTCGAAGCGCCGCTATGCCGGCATCGGCGACATCATCAAGGTCTCCGTCAAGGAAGCGCAGCCGCGCGGCCGCGTCAAGAAGGGTGAGATCTACAACGCCGTCGTCGTGCGCACCGCCAAGGGCGTGCGCCGCCAGGACGGGTCGCTCGTGAAGTTCGACGCGAACGCGGCCGTCCTGCTCAACGCAAAGCTCGAGCCGATCGGCACGCGCATCTTCGGGCCGGTGACGCGCGAACTGCGCACCGAGCGCTTCATGAAGATCGTGTCGCTCGCTCCGGAAGTGCTGTAAGGAGCCCACGATGCAGAAGATCCGCAAGGGCGACGAGGTGATCGTGATCGCCGGTCGCGACAAGGGCAAGCGCGGCACCGTGTCCGCCCGCATCGACGAGAGCCACCTGCTCGTCGACGGCGTGAACGTGGTCAAGAAGCATGCGCGCCCGAACCCGATGAAGGGTGTCACCGGTGGCATCGTCGACAAGACGATGCCGATCGACCAGTCCAACGTCATGCTGTACAACCCGGCGACCGGCAAGGGCGACCGCGTGGGCTTCAAGGTGCTGGAGGACGGCACCAAGGTCCGCGTCTACCGCTCGAACGGCGAGCCGGTTCAGGGCAACTAAGGGCCTGACGAGAGGAATACCGAAAAATGGCTCGTCTGCAGCAGACCTACCGCGAGAAGATCGTCCCCGACCTGATGAAGCAGTTCGGGTACACGTCCGTCATGCAGGTCCCCCGCATCACCAAGATCACGCTGAACATGGGCGTGGGCGAGGCGGTGGCCGACAAGAAGCTGCTCGAGAACGCCTCGGGCGACCTGATCAAGATCGCCGGCCAGAAGCCGGTGACCACCAAGGCCAAGAAGGCGATCGCCGGATTCAAGATCCGCGCGGGCTATCCGATCGGCTGCATGGTCACGCTGCGCGGCGACCGGATGTTCGAGTTCCTGGACCGGCTGGTCACGATCGCGCTGCCGCGCGTGCGCGACTTCCGCGGGATCTCGGGCAAGGCCTTCGACGGCCGCGGCAACTACAACCTCGGGGTCAAGGAACAGATCATCTTCCCCGAGATCGAGTACGACAAGGTCGACAAGGTGCGGGGGCTGAACATCAGCATCACCACCACCGCGAAGACCGACGACGAGGCGAAGGCGCTGCTCGCGGCGTTCCGCTTCCCGTTCCGCAACTGAGGGTTCGACACGTGGCCAAGACCTCCCTGATCGAGCGCGAGAAGAAGCGCGAGGCGTTGGTGAAGAAGTACGCCGCAAAGCGTGCCGAGCTCAACGCGATCATCGCCGACCAGTCGCGCTCCGAAGAGGAGCGCTTCCAGGCGCGCCTCAAGCTGCAGCAGCTGCCGCGCAATGCCAACCCGACCCGTCTGCGCAATCGCTGCGAGCTGACCGGCCGGCCCCGCGGCACGTACCGCAAGTTCGGTCTCGGGCGCAACAAGCTGCGCGAGATCGCCATGCGCGGCGAAGTGCCGGGCATGACCAAGGCGAGCTGGTAAGGAGCGAAACAGACATGAGCATGAGCGATCCGATCGCCGACATGTTCACGCGCATCCGCAACGCGCAGCGCGTCGACAAGCAAACGGTGGCGATGCCGTCGTCGAAGCTCAAGGTGGCGATCGCCACCGTCCTGAAGGACGAGGGCTACATCGACGGCTTCCAGGTCAGGGAGAACTCGGGCAGGCCCGAGCTCGAGGTGCAGTTGAAGTACTACGCCGGTCGTCCCGTGATCGAGCGGCTCGAGCGCGTCTCGCGCCCCGGGCTGCGGGTCTACAAGGGCCGCAACGACCTGCCCCAGGTGCTGAACGGCCTGGGCGTCGCGATCGTCACCACGCCCAAGGGCGTGATGACCGACCGCCGCGCCCGCCAGGCCGGCATCGGCGGCGAAGTCCTCGGCTACGTGGCGTAGGGGGCACGACATGTCACGAGTCGCAAAGGTCCCGGTCGCCGTGCCTGCGGGCGTGGACGTCCAGATCGCGAACGGCGCGATCACCGTCAAGGGCCCGCTGGGCACGCTGACGCAGGCGATCAACCCGCTGGTGTCGATCGTGCGCGAGGATGCAGAGCTGAAGTTCGCCGCCGTCGGCGAGTCGCGCGAGGCGAGAGCGATGTCCGGCACGTACCGGGCGCTGGTCGCGAACATGGTCAACGGCGTCAGCAAGGGCTTCGAGAAGAAGCTCACGCTGGTCGGCGTCGGCTACCGCGCGCAGGCGCAGGGCAGCGCGCTGAACCTGTCGCTGGGCTTCTCGCACCCGGTGGTCCACCAGATGCCCGCGGGCGTGACCGTGACGACCCCGACCCAGACCGAGATCCTGATCAAGGGCGCCGACCGCCAGAAGGTCGGCCAGGTCGCGGCCGAGGTTCGCGGCTACAAGCCGCCCGAGCCCTACAAGGGCAAGGGCGTGCGGTACGCCGACGAGGTCGTGGTCATCAAGGAAACGAAGAAGAAGTAACCGGGCGACAGGACGAACATGGACAAGAAGCAATCCCGTCTGCGCCGGTCCCTGCAGACGCGCCACAAGATCGCGGAGCTGCGGGTGGACCGTCTCACGGTCTTCCGCAGCAACCTGCACATCTACGCGAACATCATCGCGGCGTCGGGCGACAAGGTGCTGGTCTCGGCGTCCACCGTCGAGGCCGAGGTGCGCCAGCAACTCGCGGGCCAGGCCGGCAAGGGCGGCAACACCGCCGCGGCCGCGCTGGTCGGCAAGCGGCTCGCCGAGAAGGCGCGCGCCCTGGGCATCCAGTCGGTCGCGTTCGATCGCGCGGGCTACCGCTTCCACGGCCGGGTCAAGACGCTGGCCGACGCGGCCCGCGAAGCCGGCCTGAAGTTCTGACGCGGCCCCGGAAAGGAACAGGAACATGGCAAAGATCCAGGCGCGAGTCGGCGCGGAGCAGCGCGACGACGGTCTGAAGGAGAAGATGATCTCGGTCAATCGCGTGACCAAGGTCGTCAAGGGCGGTCGTATCCTCGGCTTCGCGGCGCTGACCGTGGTCGGCGACGGCGACGGCAAGATCGGCATGGGCAAGGGCAAGTCCCGCGAGGTGCCGGTCGCCGTGCAGAAGGCGATGGACGAGGCCCGCCGCAAGATGGTCCGCGTCTCGCTGCGCAGCGGCACGCTGCAGCACCCGGTCGAGGGCCGTCACGGCGCCTCGCGCGTGTACATCGCGCCGGCGCCCGCCGGCACCGGCATCATCGCCGGCGGCCCGATGCGCGCGATGTTCGACGTGATGGGCGTGACCGATGTCGTCGCGAAGGCGCACGGCTCGACCAACCCCTACAACCTCGTCCGCGCGACGCTGAACGCCTTCTCCCGGATGAGCACGCCGGCCGAGATCGCGGCCAAGCGCGGCAAGACCGTCGAGGAGATCCTCGGCTGAGGCCGGGGGCGCGCGCCATGAGCAAGAAGACGCTGAAGGTCACCCTGGTCCGCAGCCCGATCGGCACCCGCGGCTCGCACCGCGACACGGTGCTCGGGCTCGGGCTGAAGAAGATCAACCAGACCCGCGAGCTCGAGGACACCCCGGCGGTTCGCGGCATGATCACCAAGGTCAGCTACCTGGTGAAGGTCGAAGGCTGAACACCATGCGACTCAACGACATCTCGCCCGCCGAGGGCAGCAAGCATCCGAAGAAGCGCGTCGGGCGCGGCATCGGCTCGGGGCTCGGCAAGACCGCGGGCCGCGGCCACAAGGGCCAGAAGTCGCGTTCTGGCGGCTTCCACAAGATCGGCTTCGAGGGCGGCCAGATGCCGCTGCAGCGTCGGCTGCCCAAGCGCGGCTTCAAGTCGCTCGCCGCCGGCACCGTCGCCGAGGTGCGCCTGACCGACCTGCAGAAGATGCAGGGCGACGAGATCGACCTGCTCGCGCTGAAGGCGGCGGGGATCGTCTCGCAGCTCGCGCTGTCGGCGAAGGTCATCCTGTCGGGCTCGATCGAGCGCAAGGTCGCCCTGAAGGGCGTCGGCGCGACGAAGGGCGCGAAGGCCGCGATCGAAGCGGCCGGCGGCTCGGTGGCCTGACGGCCTCCCGCGGCACCGAACATCAGGCAGGTCGAACGTTGGCGAAGTCTCCCACGGCCCTGATCAAGCAAGGCGGCAAGTACGGCGACCTCAAGCGCCGGCTGTGGTTCCTGCTGCTCGCGCTGGTCGTCTTCCGGATCGGGACGCACATCCCCACGCCGGGGATCGACCCCGAACAGCTGACCCAGCTGTTCCGGCAGCAGTCCGGCGGCGTGCTCGGCCTCTTCAACCTGTTCTCGGGTGGCGCGCTGTCGCGGTTCTCGGTGCTGGCGCTGGGGATCATGCCGTACATCTCGGCGTCGATCATCATGCAGCTGATGACCGTCATCGTGCCGCAGCTCGAGGCGATCAAGAAGGAAGGCGAGGCGGGGCGGCGCAAGATCACCCAGTACACGCGGTGGTTCACGCTGGTGCTCGCGACCTTCCAGGCCTTCGGGATCTCGGTGGCGCTCGAGTCGCAGCCGGGCCTGGTGATCGAGCCCGGGACGATGTTCCGCTTCACCGCGGCGGTCTCGCTGGTCACCGGCACGATGTTCCTGATGTGGCTGGGCGAGCAGATCACCGAGCGCGGGCTGGGCAACGGGATCTCGATCCTGATCTTCGCGGGGATCGTGTCGGGTTTGCCCGGCGCGATGGCCGGCATGGGCGAGCTGGTGCGAACCGGCTCGATGAGCCCGTTCGTCGCGCTGATCATCGTCGCGCTGGTCATCCTGGTGACGGCCTTCGTCGTGTTCGTCGAGCGGGGCCAGCGCCGGATCACGATCAACTACGCGAAGCGCCAGGTCGGCAACCGCGTCTACGGCGGCCAGTCGTCGTACCTGCCGCTGAAGCTGAACATGTCGGGCGTGATCCCGCCGATCTTCGCGTCGTCGATCATCCTGTTCCCGGCGACCGCCGCGCAGTGGTTCACCTCGGGCGACTCCGAGAGCGGGGTGGTGCGGTTCATCAAGGACCTCGCCGCGACGCTGGCGCCCGGCCAGCCGGTCTACATCACGCTGTACGCGGTGGCGATCGTCTTCTTCTGCTTCTTCTACACGGCGCTGGTCTTCAACAGCCGCGAGACCGCCGACAACCTGAAGAAGAGCGGCGCGTTCGTCCCCGGCATCCGCCCGGGCGAGCAGACCGCGAAGTACGTCGACAAGATCCTGATGCGGCTCACGCTCGCCGGTGCGATCTACATCACCGCGGTGTGCCTGCTGCCCGAGTTCCTGGTCCTGCGCTGGAACGTGCCGTTCTACTTCGGTGGGACCTCGCTGCTGATCATCGTGGTCGTGACGATGGACTTCATGGCCCAGGTTCAGGCGTACCTGATGTCGCACCAGTACGAGAGCCTGTTGAAGAAGACGAACTTCAAGGGCATGGGCACACCACCGATGCGGTGAGCCGGAGCGTACGGACGATGGCCAAGGACGATGTCATCCAGATGCAGGGGGAGGTGGTCGAGAACCTCCCCAACGCGACGTTCCGCGTGAAGCTGGAGAACGGGCACATGGTGCTCGGGCACATCTCGGGAAAGATGCGGATGCACTACATCCGGATCCTCCCGGGCGACAAGGTCACGGTGGAGCTCACGCCCTATGACCTGTCACGTGCGCGGATCGTGTTCAGGGCCAAGTGACCGCGGACGGCGCGGCGCGAAGAAACGAGGACGGCGCGCCCGGCGCGCACGGAGAAGCAAATGAAGGTACTGGCAAGCGTCAAGAAGATCTGCCGCAAGTGCAAGATCATCAAGCGTAACGGCGTGGTCCGCGTGATCTGCACCGATCCGCGCCACAAGCAGCGTCAAGGCTGAGGGGCAAGGCATGGCACGTATCGCTGGCATCAATGTTCCCGACCGTCAGCATGCCGAGATCGGCCTGACGGCGATCTACGGCATCGGCCGGCCGCGCGCTCGCGCGATCTGCGAGGCGGCGGGCATCCCGCTGACCAAGAAGGTCAAGGACCTGACCGATGCCGAGCTCGAGCGGATCCGCGATCAGATCAATCGCTTCACCATCGAGGGCGACCTGCGCCGGGAGGTGACGATGTCGATCAAGCGGCTGATGGACCTCGGCTGCTACCGGGGCGTGCGCCACCGTCGCGGCCTGCCGCTGCGCGGCCAGCGCACCCGGACCAACGCGCGTACCCGCAAGGGGCCGCGCAAGGCCGGCGTGGCGCTGAAGAAGTAAACCGACCGACCGAATCGAGAGAACATGGCCAAGCAACCTTCCGCCTCGGCGGGCAATCGCGTCCGCAAGAAGGTCCGCAAGAACGTGTCGGACGGCATCGCGCACGTCCACGCGTCGTTCAACAACACGATCATCACGATCACCGACCGGCAGGGCAACGCGCTGTCGTGGGCGTCGTCGGGCGGCGCGGGCTTCAAGGGCTCGCGCAAGTCGACGCCGTTCGCCGCGCAGGTCGCCGCGGAGTCCGCGGGTCGTGCGGCCCAGGAGCAGGGCATCCGCAACCTCGACGTGCGCATCAAGGGTCCCGGCCCGGGTCGCGAGTCGTCGGTGCGGGCTCTCAACGCGCTGGGCATCAAGATCATGTCGATCGCCGACGTGACCCCGGTGCCGCACAACGGCTGCCGGCCCCCGAAGAAGCGCCGGATCTGATCCGAGCGCTTCGCCAAGCCCACCGTTCGCCCCGTCGAGCGATCGACGTCGAAGGGCGGACTAACCGCGGCCCCGGCCGCGTAAGAGAGAAGAGAAGTGGCACGCTATACCGGACCGAAAGCCAAGCTGTCCCGCCGCGAGGGGACGGACCTGTTCCTGAAGAGCACGCGCCGCGCGCTCTCCGACAAGTGCAAGCTCGACAGCAAGCCCGGCCAGCACGGCCGCACCTCCGGGTCGCGGACGAGCGACTACGGCCTGCAGCTGCGCGAGAAGCAGAAGGTCAAGCGGATGTACGGCATCCTCGAGCGGCAGTTCCGCCGCTACTTCGAGGAGGCCGAGCGCCGCAAGGGCAACACCGGCGCGAACCTGATCGCGCTGCTCGAGTGCCGCCTCGACAACGTCGTCTACCGGATGGGTCTCGCCTCCACGCGCGCCGAGGCGCGCCAGCTGGTCGGCCACAAGGCGATCACGGTGAACGGCCAGACGCTCAACATCCCGTCGGCACAGGTCAAGCCTAACGACGTGATCGCGGTGCGCGAGAAGGCGAAGAAGCAGACGCGCGTGCAGGACTCGCTGAGCCTCGCCGAGCAGAGCGGCTTCCCCCAGTGGGTCTCGGTCGACAAGACCAAGATGGAGGGCGTCTTCAAGTCCGTGCCCGAGCGCTCGGACGTGGCGGCCGACATCAACGAGAGCCTGATCGTCGAGCTCTACTCGCGCTAATCGAGGGATTCCATCCATGCAGACTGCACTGTTGAAGCCCCGGATCGTCGAGGTCGAGCAACTCGGTCCGTCGCACGCGCGCGTCGTGATGGAGCCGTTCGAGCGGGGCTACGGCCACACGCTCGGCAACGCGCTGCGTCGCGTGCTGCTGTCGTCGATGGTCGGCTACGCGCCGACCGAGGTCCAGATCTCGGGCGTCGTCCACGAATACTCCACGATCGACGGTGTCCGCGAGGACGTGGTCGACCTGCTGCTGAACCTGAAGGGCATCGTCTTCAAGCTGCACAACCGCGACGACGTGTTCCTCACGCTGCGCAAGGACAGCCCGGGCCCGGTGCTGGCGTCGGACATCGACCTGCCGCACGACGTCGAGCTGGTCAACGGCGAGCACGTGATCGCCAATCTGACCCAGGGCGGCAAGCTCGACATGCAGATCAAGGTCGAGAAGGGCCGCGGCTACGTGCCGGGCACGATGCGCAACCTGAACGACAGCAAGACGATCGGCCGGATCGTGCTCGATGCGTCGTTCTCGCCGGTGCGTCGCGTCTCGTACGCGGTCGAGAGCGCGCGGGTCGAGAACCGCACCGACCTCGACAAGCTGCTGATCGACGTCGAGACCAACGGCGTGATCGCGCCCGAGGAGGCGGTGCGCCAGGCGGCGCGCATCCTCGTCGAGCAGCTCTCGGTGTTCGCCGCGCTCGAGGGCGCCGAGCCGTCGATCGACATCATGGGCGGTGCGACCTCGGCCAGCGTCGGTGGCGGCCGCTCGCCGCAGATCGACCCGATCCTGCTGCGCCCGGTCGACGACCTGGAGCTGACGGTGCGCTCGGCCAACTGCCTGAAGGCCGAGAACATCTACTACATCGGCGACCTGATCCAGCGGACCGAGAACGAGCTGCTGAAGACCCCGAACCTGGGGCGCAAGTCGCTCAACGAGATCAAGGAAGTGCTGGCCTCGCGCGGACTCACCCTCGGCATGCGGCTGGAGAACTGGCCGCCGGCCGGGCTCGAGCGCCCGTAAGCGCGACGCCGGACACGAAGGAATCGAACCATGCGTCATCGTCACGGACTCCGCAAACTCAACCGGACCAGCAGCCATCGCGAGGCGATGCTGCGCAACATGACCGTCTCGCTGCTCAAGCACGAGATGATCAAGACCACGCTGCCCAAGGCCAAGGAGCTGCGCCGCGTCGTCGAGCCGATCATCACGCTGGGCAAGAAACCGTCGCTGGCCAACCGCCGCCTCGCGTTCGATCGGCTCCGCGACCGCGACATGGTCGTCAAGATCTTCAACGAGCTCGGCCCGCGCTATGCCAACCGCAACGGCGGCTACCTGCGCATCCTGAAGTTCGGCTTCCGCATCGGCGACAACGCGCCGATGGCGCTGGTCGAGCTGATGGACCGCCCGGAGCCCGTCGGGGCGCCAGCCGAAGAGGCGGCCGCCGCCTGACGACCCTGACGAGCGTCCTGCGTTCCGGCATCGCGGCGCTCTCGGGCGCCGCGATGCGTTTGGAGGATCCCGCGTGCAGCCGGTGCTGAAGGTCGAGGGGCTGGTCAAGACGTTCGGGGCGCAGCGTGCGGTCGACGGCGTGTCGTTCTCGGTCGCGCCGGGCCAGTGCTTCGGGCTGCTCGGCCCGAACGGCGCCGGCAAGAGCACGACGCTGAAGCTCGTGCTCGGGCTGATGGAGCCGGACGCCGGCCGCATCGAGCTGCTCGGGCTGCCGGTGCCGACCAAGGCGCGCGAGGCGCGCGCGCGGGTCGGCGTGGTGCCGCAGAACGACCCGCTCGACCCCGACTTCACCGTCGCCGAGAACCTGCTGGTGTTCGGCCGCTATTTCGGCCAGCCGGACGCGGTCACGCGCGCGCGCATCGATCCGCTGCTCGACTTCGCGCAGCTCGCGCCCAAGCGCGACGCGCGGATCCAGGCGCTGTCGGGCGGCATGAAGCGGCGCCTGACGATCGCACGCGCGCTGATCAACGATCCGCAGGTGATCTTCCTCGACGAGCCGACCACCGGGCTCGACCCGCAGGCGCGCCACCTGATCTGGGAGCGGCTGCGCCGGCTGCTGGCCGACGGCAAGACGATCGTGCTGACCACGCACTTCATGGACGAGGCGGAGCGGCTGTGCGACCGGCTCGCGATCGTGGACGCCGGACGGCCGATCGCCGAGGCCTCGCCGGTCGAGCTGATCCGCCGCGAGATCGAGCCGCACGTCGTCGAGGTGCACGGACCGGCCCGAGCCGACTGGGCGCCGGGCGCGGCGGCGCTCGCCGACCGCGTCGAGACCGTCGGCGAGACGACGTTCGCGTATTGCCGAGACCCGGGGCCGCTGCTCGCGTCGGTGCAGGCCCGCACCGACCTGCGCACGCTGCACCGGCCGGCGAACCTCGAGGACGTCTTCCTGAAGCTGACCGGCCGCGACCTGAGGGACTGACGATGAGCGCCGCCGCCGACGAGCCCGTGCCCGCGGGCGCCCGCTCCCCGCGCCGCTGGGCGCCGCCCGCGCCGAGCCTGCGGATGATCCCGGTCATCCGCAGGAACTTCATGGTCTGGAGGAAGCTCGCCGCCTCCAGCGTGCTCGCGAACGTCGCCGACCCGCTGATCACGCTGGTCGCGTTCGGCTACGGGCTCGGGCGGCTGCTGCCGGAGATCGGCGGCGTGCCGTACATCGTGTTCCTCGCCGGCGGCTCGATCTGCATGAGCACGATGATGGCGGCGAGCTTCGAGTCGCTGTACTCGGCATTCTCGCGGATGCACGTGCAGCGCACCTGGGAGTCGCTGCTCAACGCGCCGCTGCTGCTCGACGACGTGCTCGCGGCCGAGTGGCTGTGGGCCGCGATCAAGGCGTGCATGTCGGGGCTCGCGATCATCCTCGTCGCGATCGGGCTCGGCGTGTCCCGCGAGCCGACGCTCCTCGCGGTGCTGCCGGTGGTCGTGCTGACCGGCCTCGCGTTCGCGGCGATCGGGCTGTGCTTCAACGCGGTCGCGAAGGGCTACGACTTCTTCTCGTACTACTTCACGCTGGTGCTGACGCCGATGACCTTCCTGTCGGGCGTCTTCTTCCCGGTCTCGCAGCTGCCCGACTGGCTGCAGGCGGCGAGCGCGTGGCTGCCGCTGACCGCGGCGATCGACCTGGTGCGCCCGCTGGTGCTCGGCCACTGGCCGGAGGCGGTCGCGCGGCCGCTCGCGGTGCTGCTCGCGTATGCGGTCGTCGGGTTCTGGGTGGCGACGGCGCTGACCCGCAAGCGCTTCGCGGCTTGAGGGCGCGTCGGCGACGATGCGCGCGAGCGCAAGCAGCTGGGGCACGAAGTGGCGCGTCTCGTCGGGCATCTTCAGCGATGCGTATCCACGATGAAGTAGAGATAGGGCGCGCCGCGCTCGAGCATCCGCTCGAGCGGCTCGGGTCGCGCGAGGTACCAGCGCGTCCGCTGCTCGACGAGCGGCGAGCGCAGTTCCGGCATCGCGAAGTCGGCGCGCACCCGGTCCCACGGGCTGTGCATGGCCGGCGGCGCGGCGCAGGCAGCTCGTCGGTCGGATCGGCATCGGGACGTCCCGGGAGCGGGCGGACAGGAGTGCTACCGTACCGAGCCGGAAGCGGCATTCCGACCGTCGGGTGGCGGCGTCTCGGAACCTGGCCGTGGCGGGCGCCCTGCACCGAGGAGATCCCGATGGACGACACCGACGTGATGCTGGTCGTCACCACCGTGCCCGACGCCGAGGCCGCGCGCCGTGTCGCCGAGGCGCTGGTCGGCGAGCGGCTGGCCGCCTGCGTGACCGTGCTCGGCGCCGCGCGCTCGACCTACCGCTGGCAGGGCGCGGTCGAGTCGGCCGACGAGCTGCCGCTGCTGGTCAAGACGACCGCCTCGCGATGGCCCGCGCTGCGAGAGCGGCTGCGTGCGCTGCACCCGTACGACGTGCCGGAGATGCTCGCGCTGCGCGCCGCCGACGGCTGGCCGGCCTACCTCGACTGGGTCCGCGGCGAGACCGCGCCGCCAGGCTGAGCGCAGGCCGGGCGTCGAAGCACGCGCGCGTCGATGGTCGTGGCTCGCCGGGGCGTCCCCGCGACGAAGGAAGGCAGGGAACGATGGGCTACCCGCGCGGCTTCGAGCCGATCGTCGATCGCTGAAGCCGGTGCGGCGGTGCCGGGCGGGCTCAGCCGCGCCGGCGCCGCCGCCGGGCGGCGCCGCTGCGCAACCCGGTCTCCTCCAGGTATCGCCGCGTGCGGAAGAACGCGACGAGCCCGAGCGCGACGACCGCCATCGTCGCCATCGTCCACCAGAAGCCGGTCGGCGAGTGGATGCCGGGCAGCACGTCGAAGTTCATGCCGAAGATGCCGGTGATCAGGTTCAGCGGCATGAAGATCGCGGTCAGTACCGTCAGCGTCCGCATGATCTGGTTGGTGCGGTGCGCGGTCGCGGAGAAGTGCAGCTGCACCGCGGACTCGACCGAGGTCTCGAGCCGGCGCGCGTGGCCGAGCACGCGCTCGATGTGCTCGACGAGATCGTTGACGCGGACCTCGAGCGTGTCGGTCAGCGGCGGCATCGCGGTCGGCGCGGGCTCGGGTGGGTCATCGGACTCGCCGGTGGCGTCGGCCCAGTCGGCGCGGGCCTCATCGCTGCCGCCGTGCCGGTCGAGCCGCTCGTCGCGCCACTCCTGTAGCGCGTCGAGCTGTTCCTCCGAGAGGTTCTCGAGCTTGCGAAGCTGCCGGCGCGACTCGAGCAGGGACACCCAGTCGCGGAACGGGCGGCGCGGGTCGAGCAGCTCGCGCTGCCAGTATTCGAGCTGCTCGGTCAGCGGCTGGCGCAAGTCGAGGTAGCGGTCGACCATGCCGTTGAGGATCCGCAGCATCAGCTCCTCGGGACGCGAGGGGAGGCGCTGCTTGTAGCGCCCCGCCTCGAGCAGCCGCGCGCGCAGCGCCGGAACCTGGTGGCTGTCGGCCGGCCGCACGCTGACCACGCAGCGCCGGAACAGGAAGAACACCGTCGGCCGCGTGCGGATGCGGATCGGCTCCTCGAGGTTCGCATCCGGGCGGAACGCGAGGCCGCGGAAGACGATCATCTCGTAGTCGCGCGTCGAGTCGAAGTACGACGGGTGCGTCGCATTCTCCGCATCGGACAGGTGGTTCTCGAGCAGCGACACGCCGGTCAGCCGCTCGACCGCGGGCACCCACGCGCGCGGATGCTCGTAGTGCGCGTCGACCCACGCGAAGCCGCGCTCGGGCAGCGCGTCAGGCACACCGTCGAGCGCGTCGCAGTGCCCGGGTGCGATCCAGGTGATCGCGAGCGGCGGCGCGCCGGTGTCGAGGTCGGTGACCGGCTCGCGCGGCCCGCCGCCCGCGGCGTGGCTGGCCGCGTGCGCCTCGCGCCGCCCGACCGCGTCGTCGTCCGGGTCGGTGCCGACCGTGCCGCGGCTCAGCGCTGCTCGAGCCACCGGGCCGCGTCCAGCGCGAAGTAGGTGAGCACGCCGTCGGCGCCGGCCCGCTTGAACGCGAGCAGCGACTCGAGCGCGACCGTGCGCTCGTCGAGCCAGCCGTTGGCGGCGGCTGCCTTCAGCATCGCGTACTCGCCGCTCACCTGGTAGACGAAGGTCGGCACCGCGAAGGTGTCCTTCACGCGGCGCACGATGTCGAGGTACGGCATGCCCGGCTTGACCATCACCATGTCGGCGCCCTCCTGCAGGTCGAGCGCGACCTCGCGCAGCGCCTCGTCGCTGTTGGCCGGGTCCATCTGGTAGGTCTTCTTGTCGCCCTTGCCGAGGTTGGAGGCCGAGCCCACCGCGTCGCGGAACGGGCCGTAGAAGCCGGACGCGTACTTCGCCGAGTACGCCATGATCCGCGTGTGGAGGTGGCCCGCGCCCTCGAGCGCGGCGCGGATCGCGCCGACGCGCCCGTCCATCATGTCCGACGGCGCGACGATGTCGACGCCCGCCTCGGCCTGCACCAGCGCCTGCGCGCGCAGCAGCTCGACGGTGACGTCGTTGATCACGTAGCCGTGCTCGTCGATGACGCCGTCCTGCCCGTGGCTGGTGAACGGGTCGAGTGCGACGTCGGTGAGCACGCCGAGCTGCGGGAAGTGCTTCTTGATCGCCCTGACCGCGCGCGGCACCAGGCCGTCGGGATCGGTGGCCACCTTGCCGTCGGGCGTCTTGAGCGAGGGCTCGATCACCGGGAACAGCGCGATCACCGGGATGCGCGCCGCGGCGCACTGCTCGGCCACGCCGAGCAGCCGGTCGACGCTGTGCCGCTGAACGCCCGGCATCGATGCGACCGATTGCGTGATGCCGTTTCCGTCCAGGACAAACACCGGATAGATCAGGTCGTCCACGCTCACGCTATTCTCACGAACCAGCCGGCGGGTGAAATCGTCACGTCGGAGCCGCCGCGGCCGTTGAGCCGGAAAGCCTTGTTGTATATGGGGAAACTCGGCCATTCATCCTCTCCCTGCTACTCGTCGGTCAGCCCACGGACGAGCGGGTCAAAAAGTGCTTGACGAATCTCGTACAGCACTTATCATGGACAACAGATGGTCACCCGACTGTCTCCCGCTTCTCCTCCCTGAGCGGGTGCCTGCGAAGCTTTCAAAGGCGTTTTCCAACCCCGGGGCTTCGGCCGCCGGGGTTTTTTTTGCGTTCGCGCCGGGCGAGGCGGGCCGTTCAGGCCGCCGGCGGCTGCGGCGACCCGGGCAGCCCGGTCTCGATCCAATTCTCCACGATGTGCGCGAGTTCGTCGCTGCCGGAGCGGTTCAGCGCGGAGAAGAGCAGGACCGTGTCGCGGGCGGCCGGGCGCAGGCGGGCGAGCTCCCCGGCGACCGCCTTCTGCACCGTGCGACCCTGCTCGCGGGTCAGCTTGTCGGACTTGGTCAGCGCGACCAGCAGCCGCGTCGCCGGCGACATCCAGTCGATCAGCCGGCGGTCGCGGTCGGTGAGCCCGCGGCGGATGTCGGCGAGCAGCACCACGCCGGCGAGTTGGGGGCGCTGCTGCAGGTACTGGCCGGCGAGCTGGTCCCAGGTCTTCTTGGTCTCGAGCGGCGCCGACGCGTAGCCGTAGCCGGGCGTGTCGACGAGGTAGCCGAGCGTGCGGTCGGCCGGGCCCACCGCGAAGTAGTTGAGCGCCTGGGTGCGGCCCGGGGTGCGGCTGGAGAACGCGAGCCGCCGCCGGTTGCACAGCACGTTGATCGCCGAGGACTTGCCCGCGTTGGAGCGGCCGACGAACGCGACCTCGACGGTGCCGTCGCGCGGCGCCTGGTGCAGGGCGGCGACGGTGGTGAAGAAGCGGGCGGTGGCGAGGAGCGGCATGGACCGGGGCTATTGTACAATCCGGGGTTTGCGTGCAATCACAGGTTCCAAGGTGTCTTCGATGATCCGTCAGGCCTCTCGCGCCAGCGAACATGCAGTTCCGTTCAGCCCGCCGGGTGGCCCGACCCCGCGGCGCGCCTCGCCCCTCTCGGCCCGCGTCGCCGCTCGTGGCGCGGCCCTCGCCGCCGCCGCCGGCCTCGCGCTCGGCCTCGCGACGGGCCACGGCGAGGTCCGCGCGCAGCAGGCCAAGAAGCCCGACCTCGCCAAGGGCCAGCAGATCGCCTCGCAGGTCTGCGCCGCCTGCCACGGCGCCGACGGCAATGCGCCCAGCCCCGCGAACCCCAAGCTCGCCGGCCAGCACGCCGACTACCTCTACAAGCAGCTCGTCAACTTCGTGCCCAAGCAGGGCGCCAAGGAGGCCGAGCGTGCCAACGCGATCATGTCGGGGTTCGCGTCGCAGCTGTCCGACGACGACAAGCGCAACGTCGCCGCGTTCTATGCGAGCCAGGCGAAGAAGCCGGCGTCGGCCAAGAGCAAGGAGCTCGTCGAACTCGGCCAGACCATCTACCGCTCGGGCATCCCGGGCAAGCAGGTGCCCGCGTGCGCCGGCTGCCACGGCCCGGCCGGCAACGGCATCCCCGCGCAGTACCCCCGGCTCTCGGGCCAGTGGGCCGAGTACACCGAGTCGCAGCTGGTCCAGTTCCGCGGCGGACAGCGCAAGAACAGCGCGCAGATGACCGCGATCTCCGCGAGGCTGTCGGACATCGAGATCAAGGCGCTGTCGGACTACATCGCCGGGCTGCGCTGATCGGCGCGGCGCCGCGCGCCGCACCGTCCTCCACCACGGGCGCCTTCGGGCGCCCGTGCCGTTTCCGGGCCCCGGCGGGCGCGAGCGGACGCTGGCCGGGCGGTCAGGTCTGCCGCAGAATGGAGACCCACCCGAGCCCCCGCTCGCGCCAGGAGATCCGCGTGCCCATCCGCATCCCGCCCCGCCACGACCCCGCGCCCTCGGAGATCACGCCGCGGCGGATCTGGACGCGCCGCCGCGAGCTCGTCGCCGCCGCCGTCGCAGCCGGCCTCGCGCCGGCCGCGTTCGCGCAGACCGGCAAGCCCGAGATGAAGCTCGGCGCGAAGCCCGGGCCGTTCGGCACGACCGAGAAGCCGACGCCCTACAAGGACGTCACGACCTACAACAACTTCTACGAGTTCGGCCTCGACAAGGACGACCCGGTGAAGAACGCGGGCCGGCTGCGCACGAAGCCGTGGACGGTCGCGGTGGAAGGCGAGGTCGCCAAGCCGAAGACCTTCGACATCGACGAGCTGGCGAAGCTCGCACCGATGGAGGAGCGCGTCTACCGGATGCGCTGCGTCGAGGGCTGGTCGATGGTGATCCCGTGGATCGGCTATCCGCTCGCCGAACTGATCAAGCGGGTCGAGCCGACCGGCAACGCGAAGTTCATCGAGTTCCACACGCTCGCGGACCCGAAGCAGATGCCGGGGCTGTCGTCGTCGGTGCTGGCCTGGCCGTACGTCGAGGGCCTGCGGATGGACGAGGCGAACCACCCGCTCACGCTGCTGACCTTCGGGCTGTACGGCGAGACGCTGCTCAACCAGAACGGCGCGCCGATCCGGATGGTCGTGCCGTGGAAGTACGGCTTCAAGAGCGGCAAGTCGATCGTGAAGATCCGCTTCGTCGAGAAGCAGCCGATCACCGCGTGGAACCGCGCGGCGCCGCAGGAGTACGGCTTCTACTCGAACGTGAACCCGAACGTCGACCACCCGCGCTGGTCGCAGGCAACCGAGCGCCGCATCGGCGAGGACGGGTTCATGACGCGCAAGCGGCCGACGCTGATGCTCAACGGGTATGCCGAGCAGGTCGGCGGGCTGTACGCGGCCATGGACCTCAAGCGCTTCTACTGACGCGATGACGGCGACGCGCGCGGGGGCGGCTCCGGCCGCACGTCGCGGCGGCCCGCCGCCCTGGTTGCCGGCGCTGAAGGCGCTGCTCTTCGTCGCGGCGCTGCTGCCCCTGGCGAGGCTCGTGCTCGCCGGCACGCTCGACTGGTTCGGCGGGCTGGGCGCGAACCCGATCGAGCTCGTCACGCGCTCGACCGGCACCTGGACGCTGGTGCTGCTGGTCGCGTCGCTCGCGGTCACGCCGCTGCGCCGCGCGACCGGCCTCAACGGGCTGGTGCGGCTTCGGCGGATGCTCGGCCTCTTCGCGTTCTTCTACGCGGTGCTGCACTTCACCACCTACCTGTGGTTCGACCAGTGGTTCGACGTGCAGGCGATCGTCAAGGACGTGATCAAGCGGCCCTTCATCACGATGGGCGTCGTCGCGTTCGTGCTGATGATGCCGCTCGCGGCGACCTCGACCGACGCGATGGTGCGCCGGCTCGGGCGGCGCTGGTCGACGCTGCACCGGCTGGTCTACGCGGTCGCGGTCGCGGCGATCCTGCACTACTGGTGGCACAAGGCCGGCAAGAACGACTTCTCCGAGGTCGGCTGGTACGCGGCCGCGGTCGCGCTGCTGCTCGGATGGCGGGTCTTCGACCGGTTGCGGGCGCGATGAGCGCCGGTCGCGGGACCGCGGCGAGCGCCGACGCGACGCCGCTCGCCGCGGTCCCGGTGCTGCGCACCGCGCGGCTGGTGCTGCGCGCGTTCGCCGAGCGCGACCTCGTCGCGTACGCGGCGATGTGCGCGGACGCCGAGGTGATGCGTCACATCGGCGCCGGCGGGCCGATCGACCGCGGCCTCGCGTGGCGGCAGATGGCGATGTTCGTCGGCGAGTGGACACTGCACGGCTACGGCATGTGGGCGATCGAGGCGCGCGAGGACGGGCGGCTCGTCGGTCGCGCGGGGTTCCTGCATCCGCCGGGCTGGCCCGAGGCAGAGCTCGGCTGGCTGCTCGCGCGCGACGCCTGGGGCCGCGGCTACGCGACCGAGGCGGTGCGCGCGGCGCGCGAGCACGGCCGGGCTCGGCTCGGGCTCGCCGCGCCGATCAGCCTGATCCGGCCGGACAACACGCGCTCGATCGCGCTCGCCGAGCGGGTCGGCGCGACGCTCGAATCGCGGACCGCGCTGCTCGGCGGCGAGGCACTGGTGTACCGGCACGCGGCCTGACCGGCGCGTGCCGTCCGCCCTCAGTCGCGCGGCAGCGTGCGCTCGTGCGCGAAGAGCTCCACGACGCGCTCGCGCTCGCGCACCAGGTGCACGCGCATGCCGTCGACCACGACCTCGGCGCCGCGGGGGCGCGTGTTGTAGTTCGAGCTCATCGCCATGCCGTAGGCGCCGGCCGAGCGGATCGCGAGCAGGTCGCCCTCGCGGATCGAGAGCCGGCGGTCGCGCCCGAGCCAGTCGCTCGACTCGCAGACCGGGCCGACGACGTCGTACGCGTGCGCCTCGACCGTCGGCGGCTCCACCTCGACGATGTCGTGCCAGGCCTCGTACATCGCCGGGCGAATCAGGTCGTTCATCGCTGCGTCGACGACCGCGAAGCGCTTGTCGCCGTTGGCCTTGAGCACCTCGACGCGTGTGAGCAGCACGCCGGCGTTGCCGACCATCGCGCGGCCGAACTCGAACAGCGTCTCCGGCGCCTCGCGGCCGCGGGCCGTCGCCCACGCATCGATCCGCGCGAACATCGCGGCGAGCATCTCGCCCCGCGCCGGCGGCGTCTCGTCGCGGTAAGCGATGCCGAGGCCGCCGCCGAGGTCGAGGTGGCGGATCGCGATGCCCCCGGCCGCGAGCGCGTCGACCAGCTCGAGCAGCCGGTCGAGCGCGGCGAGGAACGGCGCGATCTCGGTGATCTGCGAGCCGATGTGGCAGTCGATGCCCTCGACGCGCAGCCCGGGCAGCGCGGCGGCTTGGCGATACGCGGCGAGCGCGCGATCGTGCGCGATGCCGAACTTGTTCTCGCGCAGGCCGGTCGAGATGTAGGGGTGCGTGCCGGCGTCGACGTCGGGGTTCACCCGCAGCGACACCGGCGCGCGCACGCCCACCGCACGAGCGACCGCGTCGAGCCGCACCAGCTCGCTCTCGGACTCGACGTTGAAGCAGCGCACGCCGGCCGACAGCGCAGCGCGCATCTCCTCGACGGTCTTGCCGACGCCGCTGAAGACGACTTTCGACGGGTCGCCGCCGGCCGCGAGCACGCGCGCGAGCTCGCCGCCCGAGACGATGTCGAAGCCCGCGCCGCGGCGCGCGAGCAGCTCGAGGATCGCGAGGGTGCTGTTCGCCTTGATCGCGTAGCAGACGAGCGCGCGCCGCCCCGCGGTCGCGCGCGCGAACTCGTCCCACGCCTCCTCGATCGCGCCGCGCGAGTAGACCCAGGCGGGCGTGCCGAAGCGCTCGGCGATCTCGGCGAGCGGGACCTGCTCGGCGTGCAGGCGGCCGCCGATCGTGGGGAACCAGGACATCGGGACCTCGGGCAGTCGGGACGCGTCAGTCGGTGCGGCGGGCGGGGCGTTCGGTGTCGGCGGGCACTGCGGACGACCCGGACGCACCCGGCGCGGCCTCGGCGGGCGATCGGGCCGGCGGCAGCACCACGGTGCCGCTCGACGGCGTGCGCACGCGCGGGGCCGGCTCGGGCGGCGGCTTCGGCAGGTACAACGGACCGCGCTGGCCGCAGGCCGCGAGCAGCGAACCCGCTAGAATCGCCGCCACCGGGACGCGCGATCGGCGCGCGGCCCGGGCGATCACGCGAGCGCGGGCGCGCAGCGCGCCGCCGGAGCCATCACCGACCATGAGGCCAGCATAGCATGAGCGATCCGGCTTTCCAGCGCGCCGCGGACGCGACCCTCGACGCGATCGAGGCCGCGCTCGAGCGCGCGGCCGACGACGGCCTCGACGTCGACGTCGAGCGGCAGGGCAACGTGATCACGCTGACCTTCGACGACGATTCGAAGATCGTCGTCAACAGCCACTCCGCCGCGCAGGAGATCTGGATCGCCGCGCGCGCGGGCGGCTTCCACTACCGCCAGCGCGACGGGCGCTGGGTCGATGGTCGCGGCGGCGACGAGCTGTGGGCCGCGTTGTCGCGACTCGTCAGCCAGCAGGGCGGCTCCGCGGTCGTGCTCGCGGCGCGCTGAGCGGCGCCCGGGGGAGCGCACGCCGCCGCGTGCTCATCCTTCGGGCGGCGCGAGCCCGTGCCGCGCGAGCGCGAGCGCCTCGCGCAGCACGTCGAGGTCGGCGACCTGGTTCGCGAGCAGCAGCACCAGCCGGCAGTTGAGCGCGACGCTCGCCGCGTCGTCGAGGCCGCGGTGCGCGGCGATCAGCGCCTCGTAGAAGTCGTCCGGGCGCTCGAGCGCGGGCTCGACGTTCAGTCGGGCGCTCATCGTCCGGCCTCGGCGACGCCGGCCGCCGGCACGCGGCGCATCGCGCGCGCGACCGCGTCGGCGAGGCGCTCGCCGTCGGGCGCGCGCCATCGTGCGCAGACGTGCTGGTCGGGCCGCAGCAGGTAGGCGGTGCCGGGCCGCGCGTCGCAGCGCCGCGCGAGCAGCCCCTCGCGGTCGAGCAGCACCTGCGCGACGTCGGCGAGGCGGCGGGCGTCGAGCCGCTCGGCGAGCGGCGCCGCATGCCGCGACGTGGCGGGCAGCACGATCGAGACGCGCGGCACCGGCAGGCCGCCCCGCGCACACGCGTCGCGCAGCGCCGCGACCTGCGCGGCCGTGCCGGGCGCATCGGCCGCATCGTCGAAGAGCAGCAGGTCGAAGCACCCGCCCGCTCGCTGCAGCCACCACGCGGGCTCGCCGTCGGCGGTCGCGAGCGGTGCGTCGACCGAAGGCGCGCCCGGGCGCATCGCGGGCGCGTCGAACGCGCCGGACGCGTCCTCGCAGCGCGAGTTGGCCGGGCTCGCGTCGAGCACCGCGGGCACCGACAGCCGGCCGCTGTTGACCAGCCGCCGCGCGAACGGCAGCGTTGCCGCGAGCTCGAGCGTCGCGTCGCGGAACGCGCGCGCGACCGGCGACTTGGGCGTGATGAAGTCGGTGCTGCGCGTCGAGTTCAGGATGTTCTCGTCGGCCGCGGCCTCGCGCTCGCGCGCCCAGTCGTCGAGCACCGCCTCGCCCGCCTCGCCGCGGACCACCGCCGCGAGCCGCCACGCGAGCGCGTCGGCGTCCTGGATGCCGGAGTTCGCGCCGCGCGCGCCGAACGGCGAGACCTGGTGCGCGCAATCGCCGGCGAAGAGCGTGCGGCCGTGGCGGAACGCGTCCATCCGCCGGCACTGGAACGTGTAGACACTGACCCATTCGAGCTCGAAGTCGCGCTCGCCGAGCATCGCGCGCAGCCGCGGCAGCACGCGCTCGGGCTTCTTCTCCTCCTCGGGGTCGGCGTCCCATCCGAGCTGGAAGTCGACGCGCCACACGTTGTCGGCCTGCCGGTGCAGCAGCACCGACTGGCCCGGGTGGAACGGCGGGTCGAACCAGAACCAGCGCTCGGTCGGATAGTCGGCCTTCATCGTGACGTCCGCAATCAGGAACCGGTCGCGGAACACCTGGCCCTTGCTCTCCAGGCCGAGCAGGTGGCGCACCGGGCTCCTCGCGCCGTCGGCGACGACCAGCCAGTCGGCCTCGAGCCGGTAGACGCCGTCGGGCGTCTCGATCGAGAGCTCGACCCGGTCCTCGCGCGGCACGACCTTCGTGACCGTGTTGCGCCAGCGCAGGTCGACGCCCGGCAGCGCGGCGGCGCGCGCGACCAGCGCCTCCTCGAGGTGGTACTGCTGCAGGTTCACGAACGCGGGTCGGCGGTGGCCGGACTCGGGCAGCAGGTCGAAGCCGTAGACTTCGCGATCGCGCAGGAACACGCGGCCGCGGCTCCAGCTCACACCGCGCTCGACGATCGGCTGCGCGCACCCGAGCCGGTCCAGGATCTCGAGCGAGCGCTTCGCGTAGCAGACCGCGCGCGAGCCGACGCTGACGGTCTGGTCCTCGTCGAGCAGCACGACCCGCTGGCCGTGCAGGGCGAGGTCGATCGCGGTGCACAGGCCGACCGGCCCGGCGCCGACGACGACGACCGGGTGGCGGGCTGCCGCGCCCGGGCGCTGGTCCGCGCTGCGGCGATAGCGGAAGGTGGGGTTGGCGTAGGTCTTCATCGCGCGGGGGTCTCCGCGGCGGTCGCGGAGCCGCCGTGCGCCGATTATCGCCGGCCCCGACCTTCGCCGGGCACGGCGGCTGCTACGTATGGTGGTGCCCCACGTACCACTCCAGGAGAACCTCCATGAACCTGCTCATCTGGCTCGTCGTCGGCGGCGTGCTCGGCTGGCTCGCCAGCATGATCATGCGCACCGACGCCCAACAGGGCGTCCTGCTGAACGTCTTCGTCGGCATCGTCGGTGCGATGCTCGCAGGATGGCTGATCTCGCCGCTCCTCGGCGTCGGCACGATCAACCAGAGCAACTTCAGCCTCGGCGCCCTGGGCGTGTCGCTGGTGGGCGCGGTGATCTTGCTGGCGATCGTCAACCTGTTCCGCCGCGGCACGGTCCGCTGACGGTCCGCGGGAGGTGCGGCGCGCGCGTGCCGGCCTCGCCCGCGTCCGCGGTGTCTTCGATGCGGCCCGCCCGACGGGCTCGCTGCGGCAGCGTCCGTTCCCCGGCGCACCGTACGGGCACGCGCCTTGCCTGCGCGGAGGGTTCGGACTGGGCGACCCGGACCGGACGAGGAGAGACGACCATGACCGACCGCCGCGTGCCCGACGCCCCGCCCCGACAGCGCAACGACCATCCCGAGCGACCGGTCCGGCCCGCCTCCGACCGCCCTGGCCGCGTCAGCACCGAACATCCGCGCACGTGAACCTGCCCGCTCTGCCGGGCGGGGCGCGGCCACCGGCGGATGTGGTTCAATCGCGCGTGGACCACTCCGGCCGGCACGAGATGGCCTCGAGCGATCCGGCGCCCCTCCGGATGACCCGCGACGAATTCGCGTCGCTGGTCGCTCACGAGCTGCGCAATCCGCTGAACGCGATGTCGGGCTGGGTGCACGTGCTCGGCGACGACGCGGGGCTGCGCTCCGACGCCGCCCAGCGCGCGCTCGGCGGGCTGCGCCGCGCGATCGACCTGCAGTTGCGGCAGATCGACACGCTCTCCCGCGTGCTGCAGCTGGCGGGCGGCACGCTCGAGCACGCCGAGCCGATCGAGCTCGGCGAGGTGCTCGAGGCCTGCGCCGACACGTTGCGCCCCGCGGCCGACGCCGCCGGTCGCGCGGTCGAGGTCGTGCGCGCCGGCGCGCCCGCGTGGCGGGCCGGCGACCGCGCCGCGCTGCTGTCGGCGCTGCGCGCGCTCGGCACCTACGGCCTGCGGCACGGCCTGCCCGGCGCGCCGCTGGTGCTCGCGCTCGATCGCGACGGCGGCGCCCCGACGATCCGCATCGGCATCGACGAGGGCGACGACGGCGGGCCCTCGATCTGGCACGGCTTCGGCGAGGGCAATGCGCGCCTGCCGCTCGAGTTGCTGCTCGCGACGCTGGTGCTCGAGGCGCACGGCGCGCGGGCCGCCCCGAGCGGCGATTGCCGCTCGGGCAACGCGCTCGCGTTGAGATTCGGGTCCGCCGCGGCGGACCTCAGCCCGGGCGAGGCGTCGCCCTCACGGCCGCACGCATGAGCGCGTGGCCGACTCCGCGAAGGAAGAACCCACCGATGAACGACGCCACGATGGGCGCGACCGCGCCGGACGTCCCTTGCCGAGTGCTTGTCGTCGACGACAACGTCGACTCCGCGCAGAGCATGAGCCTTCTGCTGGGGCTCGAGGGCTATCAGGTCGAGTGCGCGTACGACGGGGAGCAGGCGCTGGTCGGCGCCGACCGGTTCCGTCCCGAGGTCGTGCTGCTCGACCTCGGCCTGCCGCGCTTCTCGGGCTACGAGGTCGCACGCCGCCTGCGCGCCGAGCCGACCGGTGACGACGTGCTGCTGGTCGCGGTGAGCGGCTACGGCCGCGAGCGCGACCGGCAGGCCGCGCGCGAGGCCGGCTTCGACCTGCACCTGACCAAGCCCGCCGACCCGGACGAGGTGCTGCGCGTGCTGTCCGAGCGTCGCGAGCTGCGCGAGGCCAGCCGACTCGCGGCCTCCGCGCTCACGACCACTGCGAAGCCGGGCGCTGGCGCGCGCGCATCGCCGTACGACGTCCCCGCCGCAGGCGCAGCGGGCAATGCGTGACCCATGCGGCCGGTGCGAAGACCGCGCCCGCGAGGCTGGCCCGATCGTTCATGTAGACGCGCGGCATCGCTGTTCCTTCCGGTGACGGTGCTCCGGGCATTCCTTCGACGACGCAGCACGGGCCATGCCCGGCGCGCGGCGCCGCGACGCCTGGGGACCTCCTCCCGATGACCGACCCATGCCCCACGTCCTGATCGTCGACGACGAGCCGAACTCGGCCGAGATGCTCGCCACGGTGGTCCGCGGCGAAGGCTTCACGACCTCCGTCGCGGGCAGCCTGCGCGAGGCGCGCCAGCAGCTGATGATGATGCCGGCGCAGGTCGTGCTGCTGGACCTGCGGCTGCCCGACGGCAGCGGCATGGACCTCTTCGAGGACACCGAGCTGCGCGGCAACGCCGAGATCGTGCTGATCACCGGCCACGCGTCGCTCGAGACCTCGGTGCAGGCGCTGCGTCTGGGCGCCGCCGACTACCTGACCAAGCCGGTCGCGGTACCGCAGCTGAAGCGCGTGCTGTCGCGGCTCGCGCAGCCCGGCGACTTGCGCGCCGAGATCTCCGACATGCGCCAGGAGTTCCGTACCTCCGGGCGCTTCGGCCAGCTGTGGGGGCGCTCGGGGCCGATGCAGCGCGTCTACGACCAGATCGCACGCGTGTCGCCCACGGTGGTCAACGTGCTGCTGGTCGGCGAGAGCGGCACCGGCAAGGAGGTGGTCGCGCAGACCATCCACGGGCTGTCGCGACGGCGCACGCAGCCGTTCCTCGCGGTCAACTGCGGCGCGATCTCGCCGCAGCTGATCGAGAGCGAGCTGTTCGGCCACGAGAAGGGCTCGTTCACCGGTGCGATGCGTCAGCATCGTGGCTTCTTCGAGCGTGCGCACGGCGGCACGCTGTTCCTCGACGAGATCACAGAGATGCCGCTCGACCTGCAGGTGAAGCTGCTGCGGGTGCTCGAGATTGGCACTTTCGGGCGCGTCGGCTCCGACGAGGTGTTCGAGACCGACGTGCGGATCGTCGCGGCGACGAACCGCCAGCCGCTCGAGGCGGTCCACCAGGGCAAGCTGCGCGAGGACCTGTACTACCGCCTGAACGTCTTCCAGATCCTGTTGCCGCCGTTGCGCGAGCGCCTCGAGGACATCGAGCTGCTCGCGCCGCACTTCCTGCATCGGATCAGCGCGGCCGAGGGCACGCCGAAGCGCTTCGCGCCGGCCGCGATCGAGCGGCTCAAGCAGTACCATTGGCCCGGCAACGTGCGCGAGTTGCGCAACGTCGTACAGCGCGCGTCGATCATGAGCGACGGCACGACGATCGAGCAGCTGCAGCTGCCCGACGAGGCAGGCTCGTTCGGCGCGTCGTCGGCCGACGGGCCGCCCGCCGGCGTGCCGCCGACGCTGCGGGTGCGCGTCGGCGCGTCGATCGCCGAGGTCGAGAGGCAGCTGATCTTCGCGACGCTCGAGCACTGCGGCGGCGTCAAGGAACGCACGGCCGATGTGCTCGGCATCAGCCAGAAGACGCTGTACAACCGGCTGCGCGAGTACGGGCAGAGCCGCGAGGTCGCGTCGGCGACCCGGCCGGCCGAGCCGCCGCCCTCTGCCTGAGCCGCGGGCTTGCGCGCGGCCGCCGCGGCGGCCGGCCTGCGGGTCGCGGCCCTTCAGGCGGCCGTCATCGGCCGGTGCGACATACGGCGCACTTCCACGGAGGGGATCCGCAGCGCGTCGCGGTACTTCGACACCGTGCGCCGCGCGACCCGGACGCCGCGCTGCTCGAGCAGCCGCGTGAGCTTGATGTCGGACAGCGGCCGGTGCGCGTCCTCGGCGCCGATCAGCTCGGTGATCAGGGCGCGCACCGCGGTCGCCGAGCAGGGCGCGCCCGCGGCCGTCTCGACGTGGCTGCCGAAGAAGTGCTTGAAGTCGAGCAGCCCGCGCGGCGTCGCCATGTACTTGCGGCTGGTCACGCGCGAGACCGTCGATTCGTGCAGCCCGACCGTGTCGGCGATCTCGCCGAGGGTCAGCGGCTTCATCGCCATCGGGCCGTAGTCGAGGAATCGACTCTGGTGGTCGACGATCGCCTGCGCGACGCGCTGGATCGTCTGGAAGCGCTGCTCGATGTTGCGCACCAGCCAGCGCGCCTCGCGCAGCTGCTGCGACACGGGCGAGCCGCCGCCCTCGCGGCCGCCCTTGTGGATGCCCGCGTAGAAGCGGCTCACGTGGATCCGCGGGATCACCTCGGGGTTGATCGAGGCCACCCACGTGCCCTTCTGGTGCTGGACGATCACGTCGGCGACGACGAACTGCGTCTCGTCGGCGCCGTAGCTCGCGCCGGGCCGGGGCGTGAGGCCGCGCAGCAGCACGGTGGCCGCCTGCAGCGACGACTCCTCGCAGGCGAGCTCGCGCTGCAGCCGCTGGAAGTCGTGCGCGGCGAGCAGGTCGAGGTGGCGGTCGACGATCCGGATCGCGACCTCGCGAACCGGATGCCGGTCGACGTCCAGCGCGAGCAACTGCAGCTTCAGGCACTCGGCGACCGAGCGCGCGGCGACGCCGATCGGGTCGAGCGCCTGCACGTGGCGCAGCGCGATCCGCAGCTCGTCGGCGTCGGGGGCCGGATCGAGCGGGCACGGCGTGCACAGTTCGTCGAGCGGCTGCGTCAGGTAGCCGGTCGCGTCGACCGCCTCGATCACCGCCTGCACCAGCATCCGGTCGCGGTCCGACAGGCGCAGGCAGCCTGCCTGCTGCAGCAGGTGCTCGCGCAGCGTCGGCCTGCCCGGCACCCTCAGCGCCGGATCCCACTCGTCGTCGCCGCCGCGGCTCGAGCGGTAGTCGGCCTTGCCGCCGCTCCACAGCTCGTCGAGTCCGTCGCTCGACGTCGAGGCCTCCTCCGCCGCCGCCTCGGGTGACTCGGGCGGCTCGGGCGCGTCGGTGCTGCCCGCGTCGTCGGGCTGCTCCACCGTCTCGAGGAACGGGTTGGTGGTGAGGACTTCCTGGACCTGCTGCTGGAACTCCAGCGAGGACAGCTGCAGCAGCTGGATCGAGCGCTGCAGGAAGGGGGTCATCGTCAGATGATGCCCGGCGCGCAGTTGCAGCGATACCGTCATCGCAGGCCTTCCTGATCGTTCATCGTGGCTGGATGCGGGAGCGCACGCAAGGGTCGTGCCACCGCCCGCAATCCCGCATGTCGCCGCGCACCGCCCTCCGCCGGCCGGCAGGTTTTCCAGGGTCGACGGGCCGGGCACGGCAATTCCTGCCGACCGCTCCGTCGGTCCGGCGGGGTGCTGCGGGTACCGAGGGTCGCCCGCGGACCGCGGGAAACTCGCGAGGTCGATGCGCGCATCGACGGGCGCCGACGCCGCGGGCGAGTCCACCCGCGGCGACCGGATCACCCTGGACCTGCGCGAACGCGGACCTCCCGGGGCGAGCCCTCGTCGCTACTGTCGGACGATGATGTCGTTGCGCACCGCGCGGACGCCCTTCGCCTCGCGTGCGATAGTCGCGGCGCGGTCCTTCTCGGCCTGGCTCTTCGCGAAGCCCGACAGCTGCGTCACGCCGTTCAGCGTCTCGACGCTGATCGAGGTCGCCGCGACGTCCTTGTCGGCCGCCATCTTCGACTTGATGTCGGTGGTGATCATCGAGTCGTCGATGTAGGACCCGGCGGTCTGCTGGTCGCGGGCGACCGAGCAGGCGCCGAGCGCGCCGGCCAGCGCGATCGCGATCGCGGCGCGCCGCAGGGTCGGGGTGGGGTGGGTCTTCTTCATGGGAGTGCCTCGCTGGTCGTGGATCGGTGGGGGGAGGGCGTGCGGTGCACGTTCAGTCGCGCCGCGACATCAGCAGCCCGACGATCAGCCCGCAGACCGCGGCGATCGCCAGGGACGACAGCGGCCGCCCGGCGACCGCGTCGCGCGAGACCTCGAGGCCGTGGGTCAACTGCTCTCGCGCCCGCGTCGACATCTCGGCGCCCTGCTCGAGCGCGGCGCGGGTTCGTCTGCGCGCCTGCGACATGCGTCGCTCGATCTGGCCACGAAGGTCGGTGCCGTGGCCGCCGCTCGACATGCCCGGGGCGCCCGAGGCGCAGAGGCCGGCATCGGAAACGGTCGGACCGGTACCGCCGCCGAGCGCGCCGGACGCGCCGGCCGAGGAACCGTCGCCGGGGCGGTCGGAGGAGGGATGGACGCTGGTCTGGGGAGTCATGGGGGGCCGTTCGGTGTCGGTGACGGGGCAGGCGCTCAGGGGTGCAGGTCGGGCGTGTCGCGCGCGGGCCGGGCGGGCGTCGCCGTGACGCGCGTGCCGCGACGGCGGCCCGTGACCCGGCGGTCGGTGTCCGGACGTGCCGCACGCGACGGCGCCGGCACGCTCGCGCGGATCGTCGCGCCCGTGCCGGGCGCCGAGCGCAGCTCGAGCGTGCCGTGGACCGCGAGCATCCGGTGGTGCATGCCCGCCAGGCCGTGGTGGCCGCAGCCGACCGCCCCGGCGTCGAAGCCGCGGCCGTCGTCCTCCACCGCGAGCTCGATGCGGCCGCGCACGCGGCACAGCGCGACACGCACGAGCGTCGCCCCGGCGTACTTGTGCACGTTGGTCAGCGCTTCCTGCGCGATCCGGTACAGCGCGAGCGCCGGCTCGCCGTCGAGCGCGACCGACGGATCGATCGACGCGGCGAGCCGGCCGTCGAAGCGCTGCCGGCTGGACGCGACGAGCTGCTCGAGCGCGGGCGCGAGGCCGAGGTGGGTCAGGATCGTCGGGTGCAGGTCCTCGACGATCCGGCGCTTCAGGCCGATGCCCTGCGCGAGCACGCGCCGCAGCGCCTCGAGCCGCTGCGCGAGCGCCGGCTCGTGGCAGGCGGGCTGCGCGGCGAGCCAGGCGACGTCGAGTCGCGCCGCGGTGAGGATCGCGCCGAGCTCGTCGTGGAGCTCGCGGGCGAGCGCGGCGCGCTCGGCTTCGCGCGTGCGCTGCAGCCAGGCGGTGAACTCGGCGGCCGTGCGCGGACACCCCGCCGCATCAAGTGGGGCGACGGCGCGAACATCGGTCGGAGAACGGCTCGAGACGGGCACGGTGCTTGCCTTTCCGTTGTGGCGGACCCGACACGCTCGGGCCGCGCAACCGATGTCGGCAATAACGGTGCCCGTCCCAGGAAAGCCCTTCATGAATCCCGCACAGCGCAGCATCAGCAGCCGCCGCAGGCTGAAGGTCGTCATCTGCGACGACCATCCGATCGTCCGCGCCGGCTTCCGGCAGTTCCTCGCCGGCCAGCCCGACATGGAGAGCGTCGAGGAGGCCGGCAGCGGCCGAGAGGCGTTGGACCTCGTGCGCAACGACGCGTGCGACGTGATGCTGCTCGACATCTCGATGCCCGGGCAGAACGGCGTCGACGTGTTGCGGGCGATCCGGCTGCGCAAGCCCGAGCTGCCGGTGCTGATGCTCTCCTCGTTCCCCGAGCAGCACTACGCGCTGCAGATGCTCAAGCTCGGCGCCTCAGGCTACCTGCCGAAGGACTGCGAGCCCGCCGACCTGCTGCGCGCGATCCGCTCCGTCGCGCAGGGCCGGCGCTTCGTCAGCGAGGCGGTCGGCGACCTGCTCGCCAACGGGCTGGGCGCGCACGGCGACGAGCCGCCGCACACCCAGCTGTCCGACCGCGAACTGCAGGTGTTCCTGCGGCTCGCCAAGGGCGAGTCGGTGACCGCGATCGCGAACGTGCTGAACCTGAGCTTCAAGACGATCAGCACCTATCGCTCGCGCGTGCTCGAGAAGCTGAACCTGCGCTCGAACAGCGACGTCACCTACTACGCGATGAAGAACGGCCTGATCCAGTAGCCGGTCGCCGCCCGGGTGGCCGGCGCGGCCGGCCTCGTCGCGCTCGGCAGCCCGAGGCTGCGCCGACTGCTCGCGGTGCTCGCGCTGCTGCGCAACCCCGGCGCGCAGCCCGCACGAACGTCCGTCCCGACCTCGGCGCCTCGCCGTACCCGGTCCCCCGACCGACCCCGCGACCGTCCAGGCAGCAGGCCTTCGTCGTCTAGCTCGCCGCGGTCCCCTTCGGCCACGCGCTCTGGCCGAGCCCTCGTCCCTGCGCCCCCTGGGATCGCGGGGCACGTGCGACGCAGCAAGAAGAAGGCCCCGCGAGACCGGGGCGAAACCTCGCGTCCGAACGGGAAGTCCGGTGCAGGTGGGGAAGGAGCCGGACGGCCTCGCGCGAAGGACCGCGCAGGTCACCGCAGCCCGGTCAACGCCCGTCACTGTGCGTCGCTCGGTGGACGGCAGTTCCCGTGCCCGTGCCCGTGCCCGTGCCCGTGCCCGTGTGCCGGGCGCGGGAACGCCCGCTGCGTCGCGGCCCCTCCCGGCGTGCGCCCGCGATCGGGAACGGAAACTGCTTCCTCCGCGACACGACGACGCGCGACACGGAGCGAGCGATGCACGACGACCACGACCGACCCGGCGCGCACCGTGCGCCGGTGCTCCGCGAGGATCAGCGGCGCTCGGGCCACGGCCCGGACGAGGACCCGCCGATCGACGCCGAACGCGACCCCGGCGGTGCGAGGCACCTGGCGACGGGCGCGGGCGGGGCCGGCGACTGGATCGCGAGCGCGGCAGGTATCGGCCAGCGACGCGGGCCGGCCGACGACGACCGCCCCTTCGATGTCGACGACGACGCGAACGGGTGGGCCTCGGGCGGCGGGGCCGATGCCGGCTCGATGCAGGGCCGCCCCGTCGCCGAGGGCTCGCGCGACGACGCGCGGATCCACGACGACGTCCGCGAGCGTCTGTCGCGCAGCCACCTCGACGCGGGCGACGTGTCGGTCGAGGTCCGCGACGGCCACGTGACGCTGTCGGGCACGGTGTCGGACCGGCCGATGAAGCATTCGATCGAGTCGCTGGTCGACGGGTGCGGCGGCGTGCGCCACGTCGACGATCGGCTCAAGCTGATGCGGATGCCGCCGGATCCCGGCGCGCCGGACGCACCGCCCCAGCCGCACGCGTCGGTGCCGCAGGACTCGCCGACCGCGCGCGACGAGGCGCGGGGCCGCTTCAGCCTGCCGCTGCCGGGCGGCGCCGGCAAGAGCGGCTGAGCGCGCGGACGGGGGGCGCCGCGAGGGCGCGGCCCCCGGTGTCAGAACACCTGCTCTCGGACCTGCTCGCCGCGCTCGCCGGTGCCCAGCCCGTCCTCGGCGACGCCGAGCGACGCGATGCCCTGGCCCGGCCGCGTCTCCGCGTAGTACCAGTCGTCGCCGACCTTCACGATGCCCTGGGGCGGCTGCATCGGCGCATCGGGCACGCCCCTGAGCGCCACGCCCATGTAGTGCACCCAGATCGGCAACGCGAGGCCGCCGCCGGTCTCGCGGTCGCCGAGCTTGCGCGGCTGGTCGAAGCCGACCCAGGCCACGGCGGCGACCTTCGGTACGTAGCCGGCGAACCAGGCGTCGTGCGAGTCGTTGGTCGTGCCGGTCTTGCCGGCGAGGTCGGTGCGCTTGAGCCTCAACGCCATCGTCGCGGTGCCGCGCCGCACGACGTCCTTCAGCAGGCTGTCCATCAGGAACGCGTTGCGCGCGTCGATCGCGCGGATCGACTCGTCGCCGGCCTTCGCCGGTCGCGCCTGCGCCAGCACGCGCCCGCTCGCGTCGGTGACCTTCGAGATCAGGTACGGATCGACGCGGTAGCCGCCGTTGGCGAACACCGCGATGCCGCCGACCATCTGCCACGGCGTCACTGCGCCCGCGCCGAGCGCCATCGTCAGGTAGGGCGGATGCCGCTCGGCGTCGAAGCCGAAGCGGGTCACGTAGTCCTGCGCGTACTGCGGCCCGATCGCCTGCAGCAGCCGGATCGACACCATGTTCTTCGACTTCGCGAGTGCGCTCCGCATCGTCATCGGGCCATCGAACTTGCCGTCGTAGTTCTTCGGCTCCCACACCTGTCCGCCGGTGACCGCGGGATCGACGATCACCGGCGCGTCGTTGATCACCGTCGTCGTCATGAAGCCCTTCTCGAGCGAGGCCGAGTAGATGAACGGCTTGAAGCTCGAGCCCGGCTGGCGCCAGGCCTGGGTGACCCGGTTGAACTTGTTGCGGCTGAAGTCGAAGCCACCGACCATCGCGCGGATCGAGCCGTCCCCGGTGTTGGCCGACACGAACGCGGCCTGCACCTCGGGCACCTGCGTGACCTCCCAGCCCTTCGGGCCCTCGGCGACGCGGATCACCGCGCCGGGCTTCAGGCGCCGGTTCGCGGGTGCCTTCTCCGACAGCCACGGCGCGACGAGCTTCAGGCCGTCGCCCGTGATCTCGATGGTCTGTCCGCGGCTGCGCGCGATGCGCACCACCTTCGGGTCGGCCACGACCACGACCGCCGGCAGGAAGTCGTCGATCTCGCCGGCCTCGAGCAGCGCCTCCTCGATCTTCTCGTCGCGCCGCTGAGGGTCGGCGGGCAGCTCGACCTGCGCCTCCGGGCCGCGGAAGCCGTAGCGCCGGTCGTACGCGAGCACGCCGTCGCGGACCGCGGCGTTGGCCGCGCGCTGGTCCTCGGACAGCACCGTGGTGTGGACGTTCAGCCCCGCCACGTAGGTCTCGTCGCGGAACTGGTCGAACGCGAGCATCCGCGCGAGCTCGGCGACGTAGGGCGCCTTCACCGCGTAGTCGCCGCGATCGGGCTGCAGCCGCAGCTCCTCCTTGATCGCCGCCTGGTACTGCTCCTCGGTGAGCGAGCCGAGCGAGCGCATGCGCCCGAGCACGTACTGCTGGCGGATCCTCGCGCGCTTCGGGTTCACGACCGGGTTGAACGCCGAAGGCGCCTTCGGCAGCCCCGCGAGCATGGCGGCCTCGGCGGCTGTGATCTTCGCGAGCGGCTTGCCGTAGTAGATCTGCGCGGCCGAGGCGAAGCCGTAGGCGCGCTGGCCCAGGAAGATCTGGTTCAGGTAGATCTCGAGGATCTGCTCCTTCGACAGCGTGCTCTCGATCTTCAGCGCGAGCAGGATCTCGTAGATCTTGCGCGTGTAACTGCGCTCGTTCGACAGGAAGAAGTTGCGCGCGAGCTGCATCGTGATCGTCGAGGCGCCCTGCGTCTTGCCGCCGGCGGCGACGTTCGCGAACGCCGCCCGGACGATGCCGAGCACGTCGACGCCGCTGTGCTCGAAGAAGCGGTCGTCCTCCGCGGCGAGGATCGCGTTCCTCATCACCGCCGGCACCTCGTCGATCCGCACGACGCTGCGCCGCTCCTCGCCGAACTCGCCGATCAGCACACCGTCGGCCGTCCAGACCCGCAGCGGCACCTTCGGCCGATAGTCGGTCAGCACGTCGAGCGAGGGCAGGCGGTCGGCCGCGAGGATCGCCGACAGGCCGAGTGTCAGCACGCCGGCGAGCAGCAGGGTCGCCGGGACGGCGACCAGGATCCTCAGCAGCGCGAGGAGGCCGAACCCCCGTTCGCGCCGCGGAGGACCGGTTCGCGCGGGGCGGGCGCGCTGGGGCGACATGGCGGATCTGTGGGGTTTGTCGGACACCGATCGTAGCACCTGGGGCCGTCCGCCCCCCCGCTGCCGGCCGTCCGGGGGGCCTGCGCCGACCCTTCCTCGGGCCTGGGCGACAAGCGGGCCGGACCGGTCGACGGGCGGGTCGGAGCCCCGAATCCAGTCCGTCGGAAAACCTTTACAGTGTGTCGAAGGGTTTGGCAGGATTTCAACCTGTTTCTCTGAAATCCATGTAAGATCCTGTTTTCAGGCAACTTTTTAACACACTGCACCGAGGCGGACGTGGCATTCAGCCTTCAGGGTCTGTTGCGGCGCGGCACCCAGCCGCTGCTTGGGATCGACGTCTCCGCCTCCAACATCAAGCTCGTCGAGCTGGTGCCGGGCGGCAAGGCCGGCATGCGCCTGGAGCGCTATGCGATCGAGCCGATCGAGCGCGGCGCGATCGTCGACGGCAACGTCGAGAAACCCGAAGCGGTCGCCGACGCGCTGACCCGGGCGATCCGCCGGGCCGGCACCCGCACCCGCCTCGCCGCGATGGCGATGCCGTCGGCGGCCGTCATCGCCAAGCGGATCACGCTGCCGGCCGGCCTGCTCGAGGAGGACTACGAGGCCCAGGTCGAGAGCGAAGCCTCGCAGTACATCCCGTTCTCGATCGACGAGGTCAACCTCGACTTCCAGATCCTCGGCCCCGCTCCGCAGTCGCCCGACGACGTCGAGGTGCTGCTCGCCGCGTCGCGCAAGGAGAAGGTCGAGGACCGCGTCGCGATCGCCGAGATGGCAGGGCTGCGGCCGATCGTCATCGACGTCGAGCCGTTCGCGGCGCGGACGTCGATCGACCATGTGACCGGGTTCCTGCCGAACCACGGGGAGGGCATGATCCTCGCGGTCTTCGACGTCGGCCAGAACACCACGAACCTCACGGTCGTTCTGAACGGCCAGACGATCTTCGAGCGCGAGCAGACCTTCGGCGGCAACCAGCTCACCGCCGACATCGTGCGGCTGTACGGCCTGACGCTGGAGGAGGCCGAGCTGAAGAAGAAGTCGGGCGACCTGCCCGACAACTACGCCTCCGAGCTGCTGCAGCCGTTCATCGAGCAGGGCGCCACCGAGGTCGCGCGCTCGCTGCAGTTCTTCTACACCTCGACGCCCCACACCCGCGTCGACCGGATCTTCCTCGCCGGCGGCTGCGCGGTCACCGCGGGCCTCGCCGAGGCGGTCGCCGAGCGCACCCAGGTGCCCACCGAGATCATGAGTCCCTTCCAGGGGATGGAGATCGCCGCCGGCATCCGGGAGCGCCAGCTGCGGCTCGACGCGCCGGCGCTGATGGTGGGCTGCGGGCTCGCGATGCGGAGGTTCGACGCATGAGTTCCACCCGAGGCCCATCGTCGCCGGTCGGCCTGGCGCCGGCCACCGAGATCTCCGACCCGCTGTCGCGTCAGCTGGCGCCGATCCGAATCAACCTGCTGCCGCACCGCGAGATGCGGCGCGAGCGCCGCAAGAAGGACGTCGTCGTGCTGGCCGCTCTGGTCGCGGCCGCGGGCGTCGCGGCGGCGTTCGCGGGCGGCTTCGCGATCAACCAGCAGATCTCGGCCCAGCAGGACCGCAACAGCTTCATCGTCGCCGAGAACGCGCGGCTCGACCGCGAGATCGCCGAGATCAAGACGCTGCGCGAGGAGATCGCCGCGCTGCGCGCGCGCCAGCAGGCGGTCGAGAACCTGCAGAGCGACCGGACCGTGCCGGTGCGCCTGTTCGACGAGCTCGCGCGGCTCGCGCCCGAGGGCGTCTACCTGCGCTCGCTCAGGCAGGACGAGGGCCGCGTGTCGCTGGTCGGCCACGCCGCGACCAACGAGCGCGTCGCCGAGCTGCTGCGTAACCTCGGCGAGCGCAGCCCGTGGCTCGAGCGGCCCGCGGTCGGCGAGATCAAGGAAGTCGTCGCCGCGTCGCAGGCCGGGAACAAGAAGGACGAGCGCAAGGTCTACGAATTCTCGCTGAACGCGCTGATCAAGAAGCCTGCGCAGCCGGCCGAGCCGGGCGGCAAGCCCGCGGCGCCGCGCACCACCGGCGTCGAGCCGGGCACGTCCGCCGCCGCCGAGCCGATCAAGCTCGGCCAGTCGCAATAGGCCGAGGCACGCGATGGCCAAGAAGCTCCCCAAGCTGTCCATCAAGATCGACACCGCCGCGCTGTTGGCGCAGTTCAGTGCCCTGCGCGGCCGCCACGTGGGCCTGTGGCCGCCGCTGCCCCGCGGCCTGCTGATGTTCGCGGTGTTCGCCTCGATCGTCGCCGCCGGCTACGGCCTCTACTGGCGCGGCCTGTTCGAGGAGCTCGACATGGGCCGTCAGCAGGAGGAGCAGCTGAAGGCGCAGTACGTCGACAAGATCAAGCAGGCGGTCAACCTGCCAGCGCTGCGCAAGCAGAAGGAGCAGGTGCTCCAGTTCGTCAGCCAGCTCGAGAAGCAGCTGCCGAGCAAGGCGGAGATGGACGCGCTGCTGTCCGACATCAACCAGGCCGGTGTCGGCCGCGGCGCGCAGCTCGTGCTGTTCAAGCCGGGCGAGACCGTCGTCAAGGAGTACTACGCGGAGCTGCCGATCACGGTGCGCGTGGTCGGCAGTTACCACGACCTCGGCGCGTTCGCGAGCGACCTCGCGAACCTGCCGCGGATCGTCACGCTGCACAACGTCCAGATCGCGCAGCAGGACCGGGACAAGGGCGCGATCCTCGCGATGGACGCGACCGCGAAGACCTTCCGCTACCTCGATCCCGAGGAGATCGCGCAGCAGCGTGCCGCGGCCGCCAAGAAGAAGTCCGCGGAGGCGAAGAAATGACCGTCTGCACCGATCGACCGCTGACCCGCGGCCTCGCGGCCCTCGGCCTCGTGGCCGTCGCCGCGCTGCTGGCCGGCTGCGAGGCCGACCGCGCCGAGCTGCAGTCCTGGATGGACGAGACCCGCCGCAACACGCCGGCGATCACGCAGAAGATCTCGGAGCCGAAGAAGTTCGAGCGCTTCGTCTACCAGGCCGCCGACGAGACCGATCCGTTCAGCGTCGCGAAGATGCGCCTCGCGGGCGCGACCGTCGCGGGCCGCGCGAGCAACGGGCTGCAGCCCGACTCGACGCGTCGCCGCGAGCCGCTCGAGGCCTTCCCGCTCGACAACCTGAAGTTGGTCGGCAACCTTCGTCAGGGTAGTGCGAACGTCGCGCTGCTTCAGGCCGACACGGCGGTGTTCCAGGTGCGCGTGGGCAACTACGTGGGCCAGAACTTCGGGCGGGTGCTCAGGATCTCGGAGAGCGAGGTCGCCATCCGGGAGACCGTCCAGGACGCCGCTGGCGACTGGGTGGAGCGCGACACGGCCCTGCAGCTGCAGGTGCGGGCGCAGGAGACGAAGAAATGAGGGAGATCCGCGTGCGGGCAACCAACGGCGGCCTGCGCGGCCGCGACGCGCGCTTCGCGCTGTGGGCCACGCTACTGCTGATGGCGGCGTGCCTGTTCCACGCCTCGGCGCACGCCCAGTCCAACGCCATCGAGTCGGTGTCCTCGGTCCAGCAGGGCAACGCGACGGTGCTGCGCATCCAGATGAAGGCGCCGCCCGCCGCGGTGCCGGGCAGCTTCTCGATCGCCAACCCGCCGCGCCTCGCGCTCGACTTTCCCGACACCTCGAACGGCGTCGGCCAGAACACGGTCGAGCTCGCGCAGGGCGAAGTGCGCAGCGTCAACGTCGTCCAGTCGGGCGGCCGTGCGCGCATGGTGCTCAACCTGCGCCGTCCGGTGACCCACACCGCGAGGATCGACGGCAACACGATCCTCGTCACGATGGACCCGGTCGCCATCGGCCCCGCGCCAGCGAGCAGCTCGGCCGCGGTGGGCGCCTACAGCTTCGCGAAGGGCGACGGCCAGTCGACGCACGCGCTGCGCGACATCGATTTCCGCCGCGGCAAGGACGGCGAGGGCCGCATCGTCGTCGAGCTGTCGGACGCGCAGACCGGCGTCGACATCAGGCAGCAGGGCCAGCAGATCATCGTCGACTTCCTGAAGGCGCGCGTGCCCGACAACCTGCGCCGCCGCCTCGACGTCGCCGACTTCGGCACGCCGGTGAAGTCCGTGCGCACGTTCCAGCAGGGCGACAACACGCGGATGGTCATCGAGCCGCTGGGCCTGTGGGAGCACAACGCCTATCAGAGCGACACGCAGTTCGTCGTCGAGGTCAGGCCGCTGCGCGAGGACCCGAACAAGCTCGTGCAGGGCTCGCGTCCCGGCTACAAGGGCGAGAAGCTGTCGCTGAACTTCCAGAACGTCGACATCCGCGCGCTGCTGCAGGTCATCGCCGACTTTACGAACCTGAACATCGTCGTGCGCGACTCGGTCGCGGGCTCCCTGACGCTGCGGCTGAAGGACGTGCCCTGGGACCAGGCGCTCGACATCGTGCTGCAGTCGAAGAACCTCGACATGCGCAAGAACGGCAACGTGATCCTGGTCGCGCCGCGCGACGAGCTCGCCACGCAGGAGAAGCTCGAGCTCGAGTCGAGGCAGCAGATCAGCGAGATCGAGCCGATGCGCGTCGAGATCTTCCAGCTGAACTACCAGAAGGCCGACGCGGTCTCGAGGCTGCTGTCCGACGACAAGCAGAAGGTGCTGTCGAAGGGTGGCTCGGCGGTGCCCGACCAGCGGACCAACAAGCTGTTCGTGCGCGACACGATGTCGCGCCTGGACGAGGTCCGCCGGATCATCCAGCAGCTCGACATCCCGGTGCGCCAGGTGCTGATCGAGGCGCGCATCGTCGAGGCCGACGACCGGTTCTCGCGCAACCTCGGCACGAGGCTCGGCTTCAACGACATCCGCTCGACCGTCTACCGCACCGGCAGCCAGATCGACCCGGTCACCGGCACCCCGGTCGCGGTCAACGTGCCGGTCTACGGCGCGGGCACGCCGCTGCTCGGCAGCGGCGCGTACTCGACGGTGTCGGGCAACCTGCAGGGCGTGGCCGACCTGTCGTCGCAGCTCGGCTCGAGCCTCTCGGGCATCAACCTGCCGGGCCTCGGCCAGCCGACCGCGATCAACAACACCAACTTCGTGAACCTGCCGGCGGCCGGCATCTCGGGCGCGAACGCGGCGAGCTTCGCGATCTCGCTGTTCGGCTCGTCGCTGACCCGCTTCGTCAACCTCGAGATCTCCGCGCTCGAGGCCGAGCAGCGTGGCAAGGTGGTCTCCAGCCCGCGGGTGATGACCGCCGACCAGGGCAAGGCGGTGATCGAGCAGGGCACCGAGCTGCCCTTCCAGGTCGCCACCTCTTCGGGCGCGACCGCGATCTCGTTCCGCAAGGCGAGCCTGAAGCTCGAGGTCGTGCCGCAGATCACCCCCGAGGGCAACGTGATCATGCGCGTGAAGATCAACCGCGACGCGGTCGGCCAGCTCACCCCGGCGGGCTTCGCGATCGACACCCGAGCGGTTGAGACCGAGGTGCTGGTCGAGAACGGCGGTACGGTCGTGATCGGCGGCATCTACGAGCAGTTCGAGCGCAACCGCGTCAACAAGGTGCCGCTGCTCGGCGACATCCCGTACCTGGGCTACCTGTTCAAGAACACCGCGCGCACCAACGACCGGACCGAGCTGCTGGTGTTCCTGACGCCGCGCGTCGTGACCGACGTCGCGGCCGCGCGCTGATCACGAGGACTCGCCTGATGCGATTCGATTCCATGAACCGACTCCTGCGACGCGCGACGCTCGCGCTCGGCGCCGTACTCTCCGCGGGGCTGCTCGCCTCGTGCGGCGGCGAGGGCGCCGGCGCCGGTGGTGGCGGAGCCGCCAGCGCGACCGGCAGCACCGCGTCCGAGATCCTGCTGTTCAGCGACAAGGTCTCGCTGCCGGGTACCGACGGCTCGACCAGCGCGACGATCACCGCGCAGGTCAAGGACGCGACCAACAACGTGGTGAGCAACCAGCGCGTGCTGTTCTCGACCTCCGACAGCGGCGTGGCCCTGTCGCCGGTCGGCACCACCTCGGTCACCGACTCGGCTGGCCGGATGCAGGTGAAGCTCGACCTCGGCAGCACCGCGGCCGCCCGCGCCAAACGCGTCATCACGGTGACCGCGACCTCGGGCACGGCGAGCGCGACGACGACGGTCCAGGTCGTCGGTACGCGCGTGTCGGTCGTGGGCCCCGACTCGCTCACGGTCGGCGCGTCCGCCGAGTACACGATCGCCGCGGTCGACAGCACCGGTGCCGGCGTCGCCGACCTGCCGGTGACGGTGACGTTCGCCGGCGGCACGCCCGCGTCGTCGGCGCTGACCACCGGCGCCAACGGCCAGGCGAAGGTCACGCTGACCGGCGTGACGCCGGGCGCGAGCGCCGTCGTCGCCACCGCGGCCGGCGTCGACCCGGTCTCGCGTGCGGTCAACGTGCTCGGCTCGAACACGCCGTTCCGCGTGGTCTCGCCCGCCGACGGCGCCGAGGTGCTGGTCAACACCGATCAGCCGATCACCATCCAGTTCCGAGAGAACGGCGCGCCGGCCGTGGGCCGGACCATCATCGTCACGACGACGCGCGGCACCGTCAACGGCACGACCAGCGCGAACATCGTCACCAACGCGAACGGCGAGGTGAACGCGACCGTACGCTCGGCCTCCGCGGGTCAGGCGACGATCACCGCGACGGTGTTCTCGAACGGCACGCCGAACAGCGTGTCGAGCCGGATCAACTACGTGTCGCGCAGCCCGTCGAAGATCACGCTGTCGCTCGACCCGAGTTCGATCGGCGCGAACGCGCCGGGTTCGACGAGCAGCACGAGCCGCCTGATCACGACGGTCCGCGACGCCACCGACAACCCCGTCAAGGGCGCCCTGGTCACGTACGCCGCGCAGGACCCGAGCAACGGCTCGATCCAGCCGAGCACCGCGGTCACCGACGCGTCGGGCCAGGCGATCGCCTCGTTCGTCGCCGGCCCGACCTCGAGCAGCGCGGTGCAGATCTCGGCGTCGGTGTTCAACGAGAGCGGCACGCTGGTCGCGACCGACACCAAGACGATGACGGTGTCGGCGGTCGCGCTGTTCGTCGAGCTCGGCACCGGCAACACCATCGAGGCGCTCGATACGACGACCTACTCGATGCCCTGGACCGCGATCGTCACCGACGCCAACCGCAACCCGGTGTCCGGGCTGCCGGTGACGGTCTCGCTGGTCGCGGTCAGCTACTTCAAGGGCATTTGGGGGTGGGGCGGCACGTCGTGGGTGCCGGTCAACTACGACAACCCCACGCTGTCGCTGCTCAAGTGCGTGAGCGAGGACACCAACCGCAACAACCTGCTCGACGTCGGCGAGGACATCAACACCAACGGCCGCCTCGACCCGGGCAGCCCCGCGTCGGTCCGCGTGACGTCGGCGGACGGCAAGACCGCCGCCGACGGCCGGGCGACGCTCGCGGTGGTCTATCCGAAGAGCTTCGGCGAGTGGGTCGAGGTGACGATGCGTGTGACGATCGGCACCCCGGGCACGGAGAGCACGATCTCGCGGACCTTCGTCGTGCCGGTGCTGGCCGTCGACGTGACGTCGCAGACGGTCGCGCCGCCGAACGTCAACGCGCGCACGCCGCCGAGCGCCAACCCGGCGAACGCCCTCATCGGCCCGTACGGCTACGTGCAGGACTGCACGAACCCGAACTGACTGGCCGCGGCGGGATCTCCGAGCGCGAGGGCCGCCTTGGGGGCGGCCCTCCGCCTTTCGTGGGCTATCCTTCGCCGATGGACCCCTCCGCACCGGCCCTCCCTGCCGCGCTGTTCCTCGTCGGCATGATGGGCGCGGGCAAGACCACCGTCGGGCGGCGGCTCGCGCGTCGCCTCGAGCGACCGTTCGTCGATGCGGACCGCGAGCTGGAGGTGCGCTTGGGCGTGCCGATCCCGACGATCTTCGAGCTCGAGGGCGAGGCCGGCTTTCGCAGGCGCGAGGCGGCGATCATCGACGAGCTGACCCGCCGCGAGCCGATCGTGCTCGCGACCGGCGGCGGGGCGGTGCTCGATCCGGCGAACCGCGCGGCGCTGCACGAGCGCGGGCGCGTCGTCTACCTGCGCGCGTCGGTGGGCGACCTGTGGCACCGGCTGCGTCGCGACAAGGTCCGCCCGCTGCTGAAGGCGCCCGATCCGCGCGCGCGCATCGAGGAGTTGGTGCGCCTGCGCGACCCGCTCTACCGCGAGGTCGCGCACCTGGTCGTCGACACCGGCCGGCAGCCGGTCGACCAGGTCGTCGATGCTATCCTCGCGCGTCTCGCCCCGTCGCGCCGCGCGGCGCCCGCCGCGTTCCCGTCCCCTTCCCCGTCCACCGATGCGTGAAGTCACCGTCTCGCTCGGCGAGCGCTCGTACCCGATCCTGGTCGGCGCGGGCCTGCTCGCCGACTGCGCGCCGCTCGCGTCGCTCGCGGCCGGCCGCATGGTCGCCGTCGTCACCGACTCGAACGTCGCCGCGCTGCACGCGCGCCCGGTCGCGGCGGCGCTGCGCGCGCACGCGGCGTCGGTCGCCGAGGTGGTGCTGCCGGCCGGCGAGGCGCACAAGGGCTGGGAGACGCTGAACCGGATCTTCGACGCGCTTCTCGCCGCGCGCTTCGACCGCGACGCGCTGATCGTCGCGGTCGGCGGCGGCGTGGTCGGCGACATGGCGGGCTTCGCGGCGGCCGTCTACCAGCGCGGCATCGACTTCGTGCAGGTGCCGACGACCCTGCTCGCGCAGGTCGACTCCTCGGTCGGCGGCAAGACCGGCATCAATCACCCGCTCGGCAAGAACATGATCGGCGCGTTCCACCAGCCGCGGCTGGTGGTGATCGACGTCGCCACGCTCGCGACGCTGCCCGACCGCGAGCTGTCGGCGGGCCTCGCCGAGGTGGTCAAGCATGGTGCGATCGCCGACGTCGCGTACTTCGACGCGGTCGCGGCCGCGCTGCCCGCGCTGCGAGCGAAGGACCCGGCGGCGCTCGCCGACGCGGTCGCTCGCTCGTGCGAGATCAAGGCCTCGGTCGTCGAGCGCGACGAACGCGAGGGCGGGCTGCGCGCGATCCTGAACTTCGGCCACACCTTCGGGCACGCGATCGAGGCCGGGCTCGGTTACGGCGAGTGGCTGCACGGCGAGGCGGTCGGCGCGGGCATGGTGATGGCGGCCGACCTGTCGCGCCGCCTCGGCCTCGTCGACGACGCGACCGCGCGGCGGCTGCGCGAGGTCGTCGAGGCGGCGGGGCTGCCGGTGCGCGGGCCGGCGTGGCCGGCCGCGCGCTACGTCGAGCTGATGTCGTTCGACAAGAAGGCGAAGCGGGGCACGCCACGCTTCGTGCTGCTCGACGGCCTCGGCCGCGCGACGGTGTGCAGGGTGCCCGACGCGCCGCTTGCCGAGACGCTCGCTGCCTGCAGCGGCTGACGTCGGCGGCCCCGATGCACGGTCTGGCGCCGTACGCGGCCGATCCGACCCGCAGCCCCGGGCGGCTGCATCCGGAGTCGGCGCCCGAGGGCCGCAACGAGTTCCAGCGCGACCGCGACCGCATCGTCCACTGCGGGGCATTCCGCCGGCTCGAGTACAAGACGCAGGTCTTCGTGAACCACGAGGGCGACCTGTTCCGCACGCGGCTCACGCACTCGATCGAGGTCGCGCAGATCGCCCGCACCGTCGCCCGGCGGCTGCGCCTGCACGAGGACCTGACCGAGGCGATCTCGCTCGCGCACGACCTCGGCCACACGCCGTTCGGCCACGCCGGGCAGGATGCGCTCAACGCCTGCATGAAGCCGTACGGGGGCTTCGAGCACAACCTGCAGTCGCTGCGCGTCGTCGACGAGCTCGAGGAGCGCTACGGCGCCTACGACGGGCTGAACCTGTGCTTCGAGACGCGCGAGGGCGTGCTCAAGCACTGCTCGCTCGCGAACGCGCGCCGGCTCGGCGACGTCGGGCGCCGCTTCATCGACGGCACGCGGCCCTCGCTCGAGGCGCAGCTCGCCAACGTCGCCGACGAGGTCGCCTACGTGAACCACGACGTGGACGACGGGATCCGCTCCGGTCTGCTGACGGTCGCGCAGCTGGCCGACGTCGAGCTGTTCGCGCGCCACCACCGCGAGGCGGTGGCCGCCTACCCGGATGCCGGCGAGCGCCGGCAGGTCGCCGAGACGGTGCGGCGGATGATCAACGAGCTCGTGCTCGACCTGACGCGCGCGAGCGCCGAACGCATCGCGCAGGCCGCGCCGCGCTGCGCCGACGATGCCCGCGCCGCCGAGCCGCTGATCGCGTTCTCGGACGAGGTGCGCGAGCGGGCGGGCGCGCTCAAGCGCTTCCTGTTCGACAACCTGTACCGGCACTACCGGGTGGTCCGGATGACTTCGAAGGCGGCCCGGATCGTCGCCGAACTGTTCGACGCGTTCGAGTCCGATCCCCGGCTGCTGCCGACCGAGCACCGCCGCAAGGCCGACGAGCGAGATCGTCACCGCGTGATCGCCGACTACATCGCGGGCATGACCGACCGGTACGCCATCAAGGAGCACCGGCGGCTGTTCGCGGTCGACGAGTCCTGAGGAACGCATGGCCCGCCTGCCACGCCGGGCGATCGCCGCCCACCCGCACCATGTGCTGCAGCGCGGCCACAACCGCCAGGCGGTGTTCGTCGACGACGACGACCGGCGCCAGTACCTCGGCTGGATGCTCGAAGCGGCCGCCGAGCACGGTCTCGTGGTGCACGCATACGTGCTGATGGACACGCAGGTGCACCTGCTCGCCACGCCCGAGCGCGACGACGCGCTGTCGAAGGCGATGCAGGCGGTGGGTCGCCGCTACGTGCGGTGGTTCAACCGCCGGCACGCGCGCAGCGGCACGCTCTGGGAAGGGCGCTTCCGGTCCTCGCTGGTCGAGGCGGAGCGCTACCTGCTGGCATGCCAGCGGTATATCGAATCGAGCCCGGTCCGCGCCGGCCGGGTCGCGAGTCCGGCCGACTGGCCGTGGTCGAGCCACCGCCATCACGCCGGCCTCGCAGCCGACCCGCTGGTGAGGCCCCACCCGACGGTCTGGGCGCTCGGCAACACCCCGTTCGAGCGCGAGTCGGCCTACCGCCGACTGTTCGACGAGGCCGCATCCAAGGCTGAGCACGAATGGCTGCTGGCCTGCCTGTTGGGCGGAAAGCCGACAGCAAGCACTGACTTTCAAAAGCAGCTCGAATCGTCGCACGGCGTGCGGCTGCTGCGCCGGCCGGTCGGCCGTCCGCGGCGGCTGCCGCCGGCCGGCGCCTGACCGGACGCGGGCAGACGCCCGCATCGGGCTGCGATCGTCTCGGGTCGGTGCGGCGATCATTGATCCGTCCCCTGTATCAGCCGCGGGTTCCGCATGGTGCCCGAAATTCTCATCCGACTCTGATTTAAAGGCGTCGACAGCGCTTGTGCACTGCACTATCCTCGGCCCATCGTCCGTAGGAGAAGTGCGATGGCACTGCCGCAGCCGCAAGGCCTGTACGACCCGTCAAACGAACACGACGCCTGCGGCGTCGGCTTCGTCGCGCACATCAAGGGCGCGAGGAGCCACGACATCGTCCAGAAGGGCCTGCAGATCCTGCTGAACCTGGACCATCGCGGGGCGACCGGCGCGGACACGCTGTTCGGCGACGGCGCCGGCATCCTGATCCAGATCCCCGACGACTTCTATCGCGGCGAGATGGCGGCGCAGGGCGTGCAGCTGCCGCCGCCCGGCGAGTACGGCGTGGGCATGGTGTTCCTGCCGAAGGAGCATGCCTCGCGGCTCGCCTGCGAGCAGGAGCTCGAGCGCACGGTGCGCGCCGAGGGCCAGCGCGTGCTCGGCTGGCGCGACGTGCCGGTCGACGCCGAGATGGAGATGAGCCCGCTGGTGCGCACCTCGGAGCCTGTGATCCGCCAGATCTTCATCGGGCGCGGGCGCGACGTGATGGTGCCGGACGCGCTCGAGCGCAAGCTCTACGTGATCCGCAAGACCGCGAGCCACGCGATCAAGTCGCTCGGCCTGAAGCACGGCAAGGAGTACTTCGTGCCGTCGATGTCGACGCGCACGGTGGTCTACAAGGGCCTGCTGCTCGCCGACCAGGTCGGCCGCTACTACCGCGACCTGCAGGACCCGCGCACGGTCTCCGCGCTCGCACTGGTGCACCAGCGCTTCTCGACCAACACCTTCCCGGCCTGGGAGCTCGCGCATCCGTACCGGATGGTCGCGCACAACGGCGAGATCAACACCGTCAAGGGCAACTACAACTGGATGCGCGCCCGCGAGGGCGTGATGCAGTCGGCGGTGCTCGGCGAGGACCTGAAGAAGCTCTGGCCGCTGATCTACCCCGGCCAGTCGGACACCGCGTGCTTCGACAACTGCCTCGAGCTGCTGGTGATGGCCGGCTACCCGATGGCCCAGGCGATCATGATGATGATCCCCGAGGCCTGGGAGCAGCACGCGCTGATGGACGAGAACCGCCGCGCGTTCTACGAGTACCACGCCGCGATGATGGAGCCGTGGGACGGACCGGCCGCGATCGCGTTCACCGACGGCCGCCAGATCGGCGCGACGCTCGACCGCAACGGCCTGCGCCCGGCGCGCTACATCGTCACCGACGACGACCTGGTCGTGATGGCCTCCGAGGCCGGCGTGCTGCCCGAGATCCCGGACAGCCGCATCGTCAAGAAGTGGCGCCTGCAGCCGGGCAAGATGTTCCTGATCGACCTCGACCAGGGCCGCATCGTCGACGACAAGGAACTCAAGGACCAGCTCTCCGCGAGCAAGCCGTACCGGCAGTGGATCGAGCGCATCCGCGTCAAGCTCGACGAGGTCTCGACCAGCGAGCACCCCGAGACGCCCGACCAGGACGAGTCCGCCGCCGAGAACACCTCGCCGGTCACGCCGGTGCCGCTGCTCGACCGCCAGCAGGCCTTCGGCTACACGCAGGAGGACCTGAAGTTCCTGATGGCGCCGATGGCGGTCGCCGGCGAGGAGGCGGTCGGCTCGATGGGCAACGACTCGCCGCTCGCGGTGCTGTCGGACAAGAACAAGCCGCTCTACCACTACTTCAAGCAGCTGTTCGCGCAGGTCACCAACCCGCCGATCGACCCGATCCGCGAGCAGCTGGTGATGTCGCTGGTGTCGTTCGTCGGCCCGAAGCCGAACCTGCTCGACATCAACAACATCAACCCGCCGCTGCGCCTGGAGGTGAGCCAGCCGATCCTGTCCGCCGAGGACATGGACCGCATCCGCCACATCGGCCGCTACACCGACGGCAAGTTCCAGAGCTACGAGCTCGACGTCTGCTATCCGGTCGCCTGGGGCAAGGAAGGCATCGAGGCCCGGCTCGCGTCGCTGTGCGCGAACGCGGTCGACGCCGTGAAGAGCGGCTTCAACATCCTGATCGTGTCCGACCGCCGCGTCGACCGCGAGCACGTCGCCATTCCGGCGCTGCTCGCCACCAGCGCGATCCACCAGCACCTGATCGACACCGGCCTGCGCACCTCGACCGGCCTGGTCGTCGAGACCGGCTCGGCGCGCGAGGTCCACCACTACGCGCTGCTCGCGGGCTACGGCGCCGAGGCGATCCACCCGTACCTCGCGATGGAGACCATCGCCGCGATCCACGCCGGGCTGGGCGCCGACCTGTCGGCCGAGAAGGCGGTCAAGAACTACGTGAAGGCGATCGGCAAGGGCCTGCACAAGGTGATGTCCAAGATGGGCATCTCCACCTACATGTCCTACACCGGCGCGCAGATCTTCGAGGCGATCGGGCTGAACAAGTCGCTGGTCGACAAGTACTTCACCGGCACCGCCTCGAACGTCGGCGGCATCGGCATCTTCGAGGTGGCCGAGGAGGCGATCCGCATGCACCGCGCCGCGTTCGGCGGCGACCCGGTGCTCGCCCACGCGCTCGACGCGGGCGGCGAGTACGCGTTCCGCGCGCGGGGCGAAGAGCACATGTGGACGCCCGACGCGATCGCGAAGCTGCAGCATTCGACGAAGGCGAACAACTTCCAGACGTACAAGGAGTACGCCCAGATCATCAACGACCAGTCGCGCCGGCACATGACGCTGCGCGGGCTGTTCGAGTTCCGCGTGGACCCGTCGAAGGCGATCCCGATCGACGAGGTCGAGCCCGCCGCCGAGATCGTCCGGCGTTTCGCGACCGGCGCGATGTCGCTCGGCAGCATCTCGACCGAGGCGCACGCGACGCTCGCGATCGCGATGAACCGCATCGGCGGCAAGTCGAACACCGGCGAGGGCGGCGAGGACGAGAACCGCTACCGCAACGAGCTCAAGGGCATCCCGGTGAAGGCGGGCGACACGCTCGCGTCGGTGCTCGACAAGGGCGTGGTGGAGGCGGACATCCCGCTGCAGGCGGGCGACTCGCTGCGCTCGAAGATCAAGCAGGTCGCCTCGGGCCGCTTCGGCGTCACCGCCGAATACCTCGCGTCGGCCGACCAGATCCAGATCAAGATGGCGCAGGGCGCCAAGCCCGGCGAGGGCGGCCAGCTGCCGGGCCACAAGGTCTCGGAGTACATCGCGAAGCTGCGCTTCTCGGTGCCGGGCGTGGGCCTGATCTCGCCGCCGCCGCACCACGACATCTACTCGATCGAGGACCTGGCGCAGCTGATCCACGACCTGAAGAACTGCAACCCGCGCGCCTCGGTATCGGTGAAGCTGGTGTCCGAGGTCGGCGTGGGCACGGTCGCCGCGGGCGTCGCGAAGGCCAAGTCCGACCACATCGTGATCGCCGGCCACGACGGCGGCACCGGCGCGAGCCCCCTGTCGTCGATCAAGCACGCCGGCACGCCGTGGGAGCTCGGCCTCGCCGAGACGCAGCAGACGCTGGTGCTCAACCGCCTGCGCGGGCGCGTGCGGATCCAGGCCGACGGCCAGATGAAGACCGGCCGCGACGTCGTCATCGGCGCGATCCTCGGCGCCGACGAGTTCGGCTTCGCGACCGCGCCGCTGGTCGTCGAGGGCTGCATCATGATGCGCAAGTGCCACCTGAACACCTGCCCGGTGGGCGTGGCCACGCAGGATCCGGTGCTGAGGAAGAGGTTCGCCGGCAAGCCCGAGCACGTCGTCAACTACTTCTTCTTCGTCGCCGAGGAAGCGCGCGCCATCATGGCGCAGCTCGGCATCCGCAGCTTCGACGCGCTGATCGGCGCGACGCACCTGCTCGACACGCGCGCCGGCATCCGGCACTGGAAGGCGCGCGGCCTCGACTTCTCGAAGATCTTCCACGCGCCGGCGATGCCGGCCGACGTCGCGCGCTACGCGGTGGCCACGCAGGACCACGGCCTCGAGAAGGCGCTCGACCACGTGCTGATCGAGAAGTCGAAGGCGGCGATCGAGCGCGGCGAGAAGGTCAGCTTCATCGTGCCGATCCGCAACGTGAACCGCACCGTCGGCGCGATGCTGTCGGGCGAGATCGCGCGCCGCCACACGCACGAGGGCCTGCCCGACGACAGCGTGCACGTGCAGTTCAACGGCACCGCGGGGCAGAGCTTCGGCGCGTTCCTCGCGCGCGGCGTGACCTTCGACCTGGTGGGCGAGGCGAACGACTACGTCGGCAAGGGCCTGTCGGGCGGGCGTGTGATCGTGCGCTGCGCGAACGACTTCCGCGGCTTCGGGCCCGAGCACATCATCGTCGGCAACACCGTGCTCTACGGCGCGATCGAGGGCGAGGCCTACTTCAACGGCGTCGCCGGCGAGCGCTTCGCGGTCCGCAACTCCGGCGCGATCGCGGTCGTCGAGGGCACCGGCGACCACGGCTGCGAGTACATGACCGGCGGCACCGTCGTCGTGCTCGGCGGCACCGGCCGCAACTTCGCGGCCGGCATGTCGGGCGGCGTGGCGTACGTCTGGGATCCTGAGGGCGACTTCAAGCGCCGCTGCAATACCTCGATGGTGAGCCTCGAGACGGTGATGGGCGCCAAGGAGCAGGCCGCGGGCGTGCCGCAGTCGGTGTGGCACGCGACGAAGCGCGGCGGCGACGGCGAGGCCGACGAGGTGATCCTCAAGCGCCTGGTCGAGGCGCATTTCCGCCACACCGGCAGCTTCCGCGCCAAGGAGATCCTGACCGACTGGCAGAACGCCCGAGGCCGGTTCACCAAGGTGTTCCCGACCGAGTACCGCCGCGCGCTCGGCGAGCTGGCGGCCGCGAAGGCGGCCACGCACCAGCCGGCCTGATCGCGACGACCGACGAACCGACACACCGACGCAGAGTAGAAGACGATGGGCAAGGTCACAGGCTTCCTCGAATTCCAGCGCCTCGCCGAGGCGAGCGAGCCGCCGCCGGCACGCCTGAAGCACTGGAAGGAGTTCGTGCTGCACCTGGACGACGCCGCGGCGTCGAAGCAGGGCGCGCGCTGCATGGACTGCGGCATCCCGTTCTGCCAGAGCGGCTGTCCGGTCAACAACATCATCCCCGATTGGAACGACCTGGTGTATCGCCAGGACTGGCGGCAGGCGATCGACGTCCTGCATTCGACGAACAACTTTCCCGAGTTCACCGGGCGCGTGTGCCCCGCGCCCTGCGAGGCCGCGTGCACGCTGAACATCAACGCCGACCCGGTGGGCATCAAGTCGATCGAGCACGCGATCATCGACAAGGCCTGGGAGCAGGGCTGGGTCGTGCCGCTGCCGCCGGCTGCCCGGACCGGGAAGAAGGTCGCGGTCGTCGGCTCCGGTCCCGCCGGCATGGCCGCAGCCCAGCAGCTCGCGCGCGCCGGCCACGACGTCACCGTGTTCGAGAAGAACGATCGCATCGGCGGGCTGCTGCGCTACGGCATCCCCGACTTCAAGATGGAGAAGTCGCACAT
>JADCHE010000102.1 GCA_020248665.1 Burkholderiales bacterium
CGCGCAGGTAGACTCCCAGGCCGGCGAACGCCCAGCCGAGCCCGAGGGCGATCAGGCCCGCGGCGGCCACGTACAGCGGCACCGCGAGCGCCGACCACGGCGGCGCGCCCAGTACCGCGACGTAGACCACCCCGAGGATCACGAAGGACAGCGCAGCGTTGAACAGCGCCGCCAGCACGGAGACCACCGGCATGATCTCCACGGGGAACGCCACCTTCTTGATGTAGGCCACGTTCTCGAGCAGCAACCCGGGGGAGCGGTTCACCACCTCGGAGATCACGGCGTAGACGGCCAGCCCCGAGAACAGGAATACCGCGTACGCCCCGCGCGGCGCGTCGCCGGCCCCTACGTTCAACCGTGCGTCGAACACCACGGTGAAGACGAACGTGTAGACGAGGAGCATCGCAAGCGGCAGCAGACCGGCCCACACCGAGCCGAGCATCGAGCCCTTGTAGCGAGCCGCCACCTCCCGGCGGGTCAGGCCGAGGATCAGGTCTCGCTGCCGCCACAGTTGACGAACCATCGAACCTTCAGCACCAGGAAGGCAAGCGGCACCGACCGGTGCGCGCCGCAGGAGTGCCTGCGCGGACTGCCCGCAGGCCGCCGCCGGGCGGAGCCGGGCGGTCGCGGAGCCCGCGTCGCCAACCGGCCGCCCAACTGCGTCAGCCTTCCATTCTACCGGGTTTGCAGGAGGCTCCCTGACGGCCGCGCCCGAGGACGCGGCGCGAGCAGCCTCTGGAACGGCCGCTCGATCGAAAGAAGCGCGCCGGCGGCACGAGCGGCGGCAGCACCGGCGCGGGCGAGACCGTGTCCCCGGGGTAGCCATGCCGCGAGCGACTTGAAGAGCACCGGATACAGCAGGTGGATCGCGAAGCTCGCGCGGCCGGGGAACACCGCGACCGCGCCCGACGCCGCGCGGGCATCGCGCCGCGCGAGGAGGCGAACACCGCGATCGCCGCGGCGAACGCCCAGCACGATCCTGCGTACCCGAACGCGATCGCCACGGCGGCCGAAGTCCATTGCCCGGCGACCCACGGGAATCCGCGGGCGAACCATGCGAGCGGGGCGCGCGCCAGCGCGCCCTCGATGGCCGTCCACGCGACATCGCCGTGCGGACGACCGCGCAAGTGCCGGTCCCGCAGCACCCAGGTCGCCATCCCCGGCAGAAGCTCCACGCCGCGAACCGGGGGGTCGGCATAAAGCAGCGTGAGGACCTCCGGGCCGCCCTGCGACGGGAGGCCCAGGCAACACCCGGCGGCCACGACCAGCGCGACGCACGCCGCAGCGGCGGCCAGGCGGCCCGCCCAGCGCCGACGCACCTCGACCAGCAGCACCGGGAAGGCGAGTCAGGAAGACGATTCGGTGGAAATGCTCCAAGAAACGGCGTTTCCTGAGTACGAGCACGCCTCGAACGGCGCGATCGCATGAAGCTACGCGAGGTTCGTCGCGCGCGTGAGTCGCGGATCGAAGCCCCCTGCCGTCGAAGATCGCCGACCGGAGCGGCACGTACGCCCGGAGCGCCATCGTCGCGAAAGCGTGCAGCGGCCACAGCCGCGCGAACCGTGCCCGCAAGAAGCGCGCGCGGTCGAACCGTCCGGCGACCACGTGCGCATGGGTGAGGATGAACCCCGACAGCGAAAAGGAAGCTGACGCCCCGAGAGAGGGTCGCGGGTGCCCGCTCCGACAGATCCCGGGGAAGGTGCAGGGTGTCGTGGTGAACGACGATCGCCGCCGCCGCGACGAATCGCAACCCGGTCAGCGCCGCACGGTGGCCGTCGCCAGCGGTGCCGGCGTGCGCGGGCTCGCACGCGACGGGCGGAACACGTGGTTCGACCGGGAACGGACGTGCTGGCGGTGCCATGCGTGCTCAGCAACGGTGTGGGCGGCAGCCGGAGCGAGCCGCGCCCCGGGCAGGCGCGTCGCGTGCCCGGCAGGCCGATCGCATACACTGCGCCGGTCGCCCTCCCGGATCCCCGCCCCCTCACCGATGACGCCGTTCGTGCATGCCCGGGCCGCGGACGTCGACCGACAGGAGCGTCCCACGGTCTCGGTCGTGCTGCCTGTGCGGAACGGTGCCGCGTCGATCGTGCCCGCAATGCGATCGATCCTCGCGCAGTCGATGGGCTCGCTCGAGGTGGTGGTGGTCGACGACGGCTCGACCGACGAGACCGTCGCGCGGATCGTGGCGCTCGACGACCCGCGGGTGCGCGTGCAGGCGGGCGGGCGCCGCCAGGGTCTGGCCGCCCGGCTGAACGAGGGGCTGGACGCGGCACGCGGCTTCCTCGTGGCCCGTATGGATGCCGACGATCTCGCCTTCCCGGAGCGCTTCGCGCGCCAGGTCGCCTTCCTGGAGCAGCACCCGGAAGTCGACCTCGTGGGCACGCGCGCGATCATCCACGACGAGACCGGCCACGCGACGGGTGTGTTCCCGGGAGCGCCGACGCACGAAGTGATATGCGCGACACCGTGGCGAGGCTTCAGGCTCTGCCATCCGACATGGATGGGCCGCCGCGAGTGGTTCCTCCGATGGCGCTACCGCGAGCACGGAACGTCGCGGTGCGAGGATCAGGAGTTGTTGCTTCGCAGTCGCCTTTCCAGCCGGTTCGCCTGCCTGCCCGACGTGCTGCTCGCCTATCGTTGGGACGGGCTCAGGCCCACGAAGGCCCTGCCCTCGCGCCTGTCGCTGCTCGCGCGCCAACTCGAGACGTTCGCGGGCGAGCGTCGGTGGGGACTCGCCGCCGCGAGCGTCGCCGCGGCCTGCGGCAAGGTCGCCCTCGACCTGGCGTCGGCACTCGGCGGCCGTCGCATCGTACATGCACGGTTCGCCTCGACGATCGATCCCGGACTCGAGGCGGCCTGGCGGATGCTCAAGCGCGATACCGGAGCGTTCGAGCACGCGGGTACGGTCCACGCTCGGCCGCCGGAAGGGGCGGCATGACCGTGGGGCGACCGACCAGCGATCCCGCGCCGACGCTGCTGTACTTCGTGACCGTCTCGTGGTTCTTCCGTTCGCACTTCCTCGGACGAGCGCTGGCCGCGCGACGCGCGGGCTGGCGGGTCGCCGTGATGACCCGGTGCGACCCCGGGGACGCCGAGCGACTGGCCGCGCTCGGGCTCGACGTCGTCCCGCTTCCGATCAGCCGCAGCGGCCTGCACCCGCTGCGCGAGGCGACGACGCTCGCCCGCGTGATCGGCGCCTACCGTCGGCTGCAGCCCGATCTCGTCCACCACGTCGCGATGAAGCCGATCGTGTACGGCACGATCGCCGCGCGGCTGACGCGCGTTCCGGCCATCGTGAACGCGCCGGTGGGACTCGGCTTCGTCTTCACGTCGGGCTCCGCGAGGGCACGCACGCTCAGGCCGCTTCTGTCGACTGCGCTGCGTGCGCTGCTCGACCCGCCGGCCGCCAGGGTCGTACTGGAGAACGCCGACGACGCGCGTGCGCTCGTCGCGGCGGGCTGGGCGCGCGCCGAGCACGTACGCGTGGTGCGGGGCGCGGGCGTCGACCTTGCGCGCTTCACGCCCACGGCGACCGCGACCGCCGGCCCACCGCGCATCGTGCTGCCGGCCAGGATGCTGCGCGACAAGGGCGTCGGGGAATTCGTCGCGGCGGCACGCGCGCTGCTGTCCGAGGGCGTCGTTGCCGAGTTCCTGCTCGCCGGCGACACCGATCCGGACAACCCGTCGGCGATTCCCGAAGCGCGCCTGCGCGCCTGGAGCGAGCGGCCCGGAGTGCGCTGGCTCGGACACGTCGACGACATGCCCGCGCTGCTCGCAAGGTGCTCGATCGTATGCCTGCCGTCGTACCGCGAAGGACTGCCCAAGGCGCTGATCGAGGCCGCCGCCTGCGGGTTGCCGATCGTCACCACCGACGTGCCGGGTTGCCGGGATGTCGTGCGCGACGGGTTCGACGGCCTCCTCGTGCCGCCGCGCGACGCCGGTGCTCTGGCAAGGGCGCTCCGATGCCTGCTCGAAGACCCCGAGTTACGTACCGAGATGGGCCGGACGGCGCGCGCGCGCGCTGTCGCCGAGTTCGGCAGCGAGCGCATCGAGGCCGAGACGCTGGCGATCTATCGGGAAATCACCGACGCGCACGGATTCGCGGAGCGGGGCCGATGAGCCGCGGAGGGCCACCAACGGTCGCGGTCACCGGCGCCACCGGCTGGATCGGCCGGGCGCTGTGCACCTCGCTCGCGGCTCGCGCTATTCCCCACGTCGAGCCGGGACGCGACGTACTCGAAGGCCGCGCTCCGTGGCCGGCGATCGACGGCGGGACGGTCGTCCACCTCGCGGCGATCGCGCATCGTGACGCGTCCGCGGTCGACCCGGCCTCGTACGATCGGGTGAACCGCGCCCTCGCCGTCTCGGCCGCCCGCGACGCGCGCGACGCCGGCGCCCGGCGGTTCGTGTTCGTCAGCACCGCCGCGGTGATGGGTCCGGGTTCGACGCGGCCGTTCGTCGAGTCGGACCCGCCGGCGCCCGCCGATCCCTACGCGCGGGCGAAGCTCGCCGCCGAGTCGGAACTGGCCACGCTGCTCGCCGGGGGTCGGACCCGCCTCGTGGTACTGAGGCCGCCGCTCGTCTACGGCCCCGGCGTGCGGGCGAACTTCCTCGCGCTGCTGCGAATCGCGGCCAGTCCATGGCCGCTGCCGCTGGGACGGGCGCATGCCCCGCGCAGCGCCATCTACATCGACAACTTCGTCGACGCGCTCGTGCACGCGGCGCGCTCGCCAGCGGTCGTCGGCGGCACCTGGTTCGTGCGGGACGACCGGGACCGGTCGGTCGCGCAGTGGGTCGCCGCGATCCGCGCGCTCCAGGGTCGTCCGCCGGGGCTAGTCCACGTGCCGGCCGCGCTGTGGGGGGGCGCCGCTCGCGTGGTCGGCCGCGCGGACCTGCACGAGCGGCTTTTCCGCCCGCTGCTGGTCGACGACGGCGCCTTCAAGGCGACCCGCTGGCGCCCGCCGGTCGACCCCGATACGGCGCTCGCCCGCACGCTCGCCTGGTACGCGGCGTCCGGGGACGACCGCCCGGACGGGGGGGCTTCGCACTGAGCGCGATGCCTTAGAATCGGCCGGGTCGCGGCCCCGGCGCACTCAGCCGCAGCAGCCGCGCCTCCCAGCCATGAACCGCCCTCCCGCCATTGGCCCGAGCCCACCGACCGGCGCCCTCCGCCCGAGCGCCCGGGGCCTTTCGCGCGTGCGCGCGATCGGACAGTGGCCGCGCGCCTTGGCCGCGCGGTGAGCATCGCCGCCCTCGCCGCCGCTGCGGTCGCGTTCGCGACGGCCCTCTGCGTCTTGGCTGCGCTGATGCATAGCGCCGTCGCGCGCCGGGTGCTCGACCACCCGGGCGCGCGTTCGATGCACTCCGTCCCTACGCCGCGGATCGGAGGACTCGGCGTCCTCGCGGGCTTGGCTGCCGCCCTCGCGATCGGCCCCGGCGCACTCCCGCCGAGCGTGTACGTAGCCCTCACGGGCGTGGCCGCCATCTCGGTCGTCGACGACGTGCGCGGCCTTGGCGCGGGCGTGCGGCTGCCGCTGCACCTTCTCGCAGCGGCCATCGCGGCCGCGGGCACGCTGCCCGAGGCGGGCTGGCCCCTTGTCGCGGCAACGACGGTGCTGCTCGCGTGGGGCACGAACCTCTTCAACTTCATGGACGGCTCCGACGCGCTGGCGGGCAGCATGGCCGTGGCAGGCTTCGCCACCTACGCCGCGGCAGCGGCACCGACGGATCCGACGCTCGCGGCGGCGTGCCTCGCCGTCGCCGCCGCAGCGGCAGGCTTCCTTCGCTACAACCTGCCTCCCGCGCGACTGTTCATGGGCGACGTCGGCTCGACGTCCCTCGGCTTGCTTGCCGGGGCGATCGGCGCGCTCGGGGTCGGCCGCGGACTGTGGTCGCCGCTGCTCCCCGCGATGGCGTTCATGCCCTTCGTTTTCGACGCCACGGCTACGCTCGCCGATCGCGCGCTGCGACGCCGCCGGGTCTGGGAGGCCCATCGCGAGCACGCGTACCAGCGGCTCAACCTTGGCGGCCTCGGCCATCGTCGGACCGCCTCCGTGTATGCGGCGCTGATGGTCTGCAGCGGCGCGGTCGCGCTCCTCGCCCACGCCACGCACCTCGAGTGGGCCGCGCTTGGAGCACTGACGGTCCTCCACGCGGTGCTTTGGCTCTCCGTGCGCCTGGGTCGGCTCACCAAGCCGCACGCTGGCAGCGAGCGGGTCTGACCGGGCCTCGATAACACGTTAGACTCGTGATCATCATGGCGAGAACCCCAAAGCAGGACGAGTCCGTGGACGACGACGTGACGGGGCCGTTCGCCGGGGTCCGAGCATCCAGCTGGCTGCGGGCCGCGGTCTGGGCGCACGACGTCCTGATCGCGGTGATCGCATGGTTCGTCGTCTTCTGGATCCGCTTCGGCTACGAAGGCCCCGCCGCGCTGTTCGAGCGGATGCAGCCGCTGGTGTACTGGGCGCTGCCGGTCCAGGCGACGATCTTCTGGGTGACGGGGCTGTATCGGGGCCTGTGGCGCTATGCGAGCTTGCAGGACTTGCGCCGCATCGTCTTCGCGGCGCTGCTGTCCACCGGCGTGATCCCCATCCTGCACCTGATGGGCCGCTTCGATACAGTGGTGCCGCGCTCGACGCTGCTGATGATGCCGCTCGTGATGGCCTCGCTGATGGCGAGCAGCCGTTTCGGGTACCGGATGCTGCGCGAGTGGCTGCGGGCGCGCGAGACCAGCCACAAGGGCGAGCCGGTGATCGTGATCGGCGCCGGCGACTCAGGCGTGTCACTGCTGCGCGAGCTGTCCCGCAGCGCGCGGTGGCGCGCGGTCGCGATGCTCGACGACGACCGGACCAAGATCGGCCGCGTCGTGCACGGTGTGCGTGTCCTCGGACCGACCGCCGATTACACGAAGATTGCGCGGCGGCTCGACGTGAGTACGGCGATCATTGCGATGCCCGCGGCGTCCAGCGCGGAACGGCGTCGTATCCTGCAGCGCTGCATCGCCGCGGGCTCGCAGGTGCTGACCGTGCCGTCCTTCGAGGAGATCATGGCCGGCCAGTCGAGCGTCGACTGGCTGCGGCGCGTCGAGCTTGAGGACCTGCTGGGGCGCGAGCCGGTCAAGCTCGATGCTGCGCAACTGCGCCAGCGGCTGACCGGCAAGACCGTGCTCGTCACCGGCGCGGGCGGCTCGATCGGAGCGGAGCTGTGCCGCCAGATCGCCCGCTTCGATCCGTCTCAGCTAGTGATGCTCGACGTCAGCGAGTTCGCCTTGTACACGCTGGCAGAGGAGTTCGTGCAGCGGATGCCGCAGACGCCGATCGTCACGCTCGTGGGTGACGTCAAGTCGGTCGAGCGACTCGACGCGATCCTCGATGCGTATCGCCCGGACCTGATCTTCCACGCGGCCGCCTACAAGCACGTGCCGATGATGGAGGAAGGCAACGCGTGGGAGGCGATCCGCAACAACGCGCTGGGTACGCTCAGGGTGGCGGAGGCCGCGCTGCGGCACGGCGTCGACGAGTTCGTGCTGATTTCGACCGACAAGGCCGTCAACCCGACCAACGTGATGGGCGCGTCGAAGCGACTGGCCGAACTCATCTGCCAGGAGCTGCAGAAGCTCGGACGCACCCGCTTCGAGACCGTGCGCTTCGGCAACGTCCTGGGCAGCAACGGCAGCGTGATCCCGAAGTTCGCCGAGCAGATCGCCCGCGGCGGCCCGGTGACGGTCACCCACCCGGACATCATCCGCTACTTCATGTCGATCCCGGAGGCGGCGCAGCTCGTCCTGCAGGCGGCGGTGATGGGCCGGGGCGGCGAGATCTTCGTGCTCGACATGGGCAACCCCGTGCGGATCGTCGACCTCGCGCGGGACATGATCCGGCTGGCCGGCTTCGACGAGCAGCAGATCCCGATCGAGTTCACCGGCCTGCGCCCGGGCGAGAAGCTGTTCGAGGAGTTGCTCGCCGACGGAGAGAACACGCGTCCGACGCATCACCACAAGGTCAAGGTCGCTCGCGCCGGGGAGCTGCCCGGAGGGTGGTTCGATGAGGTCCGCCCCTGGCTGGAGCAGCGACGCGAGCTCGGCGACGACGAGGTCCGCCGGGACCTGAAGCGCTGGCTCGCCGAGTACGTCGGCCCGCTGCGCGCCGAGCTGCGCCGCGTCGTCGGCTGATCCGTCGCGGCCCGCGGTGACCGGTCCGATCGCGATCGGCGACCTGCAGGGCTGCGACGCGCCGCTCGCCTCGCTGCTCGCGGCCTGCGATCCCGAGGGGCGCGCGCCGCTGTGGTTCGCCGGCGACCTCGTCAACCGGGGCCCGGCCTCGCTCGAGGCGCTGCGCCGCGTGCGCGCGCTCGGCGAGCGCGCGACCGTCGTGCTCGGCAACCACGACCTGCACCTGCTCGCCGCCGCGCACCGCGTGCGCAAGGCCGGCCGCGGCGACACGCTCGAGGCGATCCTCGCCGCGCCCGAGCGCGACGCGCTGCTCGATTGGCTGCGCACGCGCCCGCTCGCCCACCTCGAGGACGGCCGGCTGCTGATCCACGCCGGCGTGTTCCCGCAGTGGACCGCGGCGCAGACGGTCGCGCTCGCCGGCGAGGTGTCGGCGGTGCTGCGGGGGCCGCACTGGATCGACTTCCTGCGCACGATGTACGGCAACGCGCCCGACCGCTGGGACGACGCGCTCACCGGCGACGACCGGCTGCGCGCGATCGTCAACGCGCTGACGCGGATGCGCTTCGTCGACGCGTCGGGCCGGATGGACTTCGAGGTGAAGGAAGGCGCCGAGGCGGCGCCGCCGGGGCTCGTGCCCTGGTTCGACGCGCCCGGCCGACGGACCGACGACGTCGTCGTGGTCTGCGGCCACTGGTCGACGCTCGGCCTCGTCGTCCGCGAGGACCTGGTCGCGCTCGACACCGGCTGCGTCTGGGGCGGCGCGCTGACCGCGGTGCGGCTCGCCGACCGCAGGACCTGGCAGGTGCGCTGCCCGCAGGCGCGCGCGCCCGGGCGCGCCTGACGCGGCTCAGGACGCGGCGGTCTCGCGGACCGCGCGCAGCGCCTCGGGCACCGTGTCGTCGAGCGGCAGGTCGAGGCGCGCGGCGATCGCGGCGCGCGCCTCGCGCGCGACCTGCTGTCGGGTGACGCCCGGCGTCGGCTCGATCGCCCGCATCACGTGGACCTCGACGATCAGCGTCGGATGCCCGGTGACCCGCCAGACCGACGCGAGGAAGGTGGTGTCTCCGACGAACATCGCCGCGTGGCTCGGCTCGCCGTCCGGGTCGATGTAGCGCAGGCCGATCGGCACCATCGGCACGCCGACGTTGAGCGCCGACTGCACGAGGTTGCCGTGGAACGGCAGCAGCCGGCGGCCGTCGCTGGTCGTGCCCTCGGGGAACACCGCCGCGCGCAGCCCGGCCGCGAGCTTCTCGCCCATGCGCAGGATGACGCCGTGGACCGCGTGGCGCCGGCCGCGCTCGACGAAGACCGTGCCGGTGCGCGCGGCCAGCGTACCCGCGAGCGGCCAGGTCGCGATCTCGGCCTTCGCGGCGAACGAGGCCGGCGCGAGCGCGTCGATCGCGAAGATGTCGAGCCAGGAGATGTGGTTGCACAGCAGCAGCCGACCCCGGCCCGCGCCGTGCGTGCCCCGCATCGCCGACAGCGGCTCGGCGCCCGGGGCGACGCGTTCGCGGACCTGCGCGCCGCAGGCGCGCATCAACCAGCGCGACCAGGTCGCGATGCAGCGCTCTCGCCCCCGCTCGCCGAGCAGCGGGAACACGACGAAGACCGTCGCGAGGCCGCCGAACAGCAGCGCGACGAGGACCGGAAGACGCCAGAGTCGGTGGAGCACGGCGCCGATGCTACCGCGGATCGCGCGGCGCGACGGCGCCCGGGGGTCAGTCGTAGACCTGGGCGTCCGCGAGTCGCGGCGCCGCGGCGTCCTTCGCGGCGAGCGTCGGCTGCGCGCCGCCGAGCGGCCAGTCGATGCCGACCGCGGGGTCGTTCCAGGCGAGGCTGCGCTCGTGCTCGGGGAACCAGTACTCGGTCGTCTTGTAGAGGAAATCGGCCGTCTCGCTCAGCACGACGAATCCGTGGCCGAAGCCCGGCGGCACCCACAACTGCCGGTGCACGACCGCGTCGAGCCGGCAGCCGAACCAGCGCCCGAAGGTCGGCGAGGCACGACGCAGGTCGACCACGACGTCGAACACCTCGCCCGAGACCACCCGCATCAGCTTGCCCTGGGGCCTGACGAGCTGGTAGTGGATGCCGCGCAGCACGTGGCGCGCCGAGCGCGAATGATTGTCCTGCACGAACGGCACGTCGACGCCGGTCGCCTCGGCGAAGCGCTTCGCGTTCCAGCTCTCGAGGAAGAAGCCGCGGGTGTCGCCGAAGACGGCGGGCTCGATGACCAGCACGCCGGGCAGCGGGGTCTCGATCACCTTCATCGTCGGCCCGCGTCAGAGCACGTCGCCCTGCAGCACGCGCTGCAGGTAGTGGCCGTACTGGTTCTTCGACAGCGACGCCGCGAGCCGCTCGAGCTCGGTCGCGCCGATCCAGCCGGCCCGGAACGCGATCTCCTCGGGGCACGCGACCTTCAGGCCCTGCCGCGTCTCGATCGTCTCGATGAACGACGAGGCCTGCAGCAGCGACTCGTGCGTGCCGGTGTCGAGCCACGCATAGCCGCGGCCCATGACCTCGACGTTGAGCAGGCCGAGCTCGAGGTAGCGGCGGTTGACGTCGGTGATCTCGAGCTCGCCGCGCGCGGAGGGCTTCACCTCGGCGGCGATGTCGCAGACGCGGCGGTCGTAGAAGTAGAGGCCCGTGACCGCGTACTTCGAGCGCGGCTTCACCGGCTTCTCCTCGAGCGACAGCGCGCGGCCCTGCGCGTCGAACTCGACGACGCCGTAGCGCTCCGGGTCGGTGACGTGGTAGGCGAACACCGTGGCCCCGTCCTCGACCGACGAGGCGCGCCGCGCCATCGTGGCGAGGTAGTGGCCGTAGAAGATGTTGTCGCCGAGGATCAGCGTCGACGGATCGGCGCCGATGAAGTCGCGGCCGAGCAGGAACGCCTGCGCGAGGCCGTCGGGCGAGGGCTGCACGCAGTACTGCAGGTTCAGGCCCCAGTCGCGGCCGTCGCCGAGCAGCTCGGCGAAGCGCGGCGTGTCGGTCGGGGTCGAGATCACCAGGATGTCGCGGATGCCCGCGAGCATCAGCACCGACAGCGGGTAGTACACCATCGGCTTGTCGTACACCGGCAGCAGCTGCTTCGAGACCGCCTTCGTGACCGGGTAGAGCCGGGTGCCCGAGCCCCCGGCGAGGATGATGCCCTTGCGTGCCATGTCAGCGGTCCGAGTAGTTCCGGGAGACCCAGGTGCGGTAGTCCCCGCTGACCACGTCGGCGACCCACTTCGTGTTGTCGAGGTACCAGCGCACCGTCTCGCGGATGCCGGTCTCGAAGGTCCGTGCCGGCCGCCAGCCGAGTTCCTCGGCGATGCGCCGCGCGTCGATCGCGTAGCGGCGGTCGTGGCCCGGCCGGTCCTTCACGTAGGTGATCAGGCGGCGGTGCGGGCCCGCGGGGTCGGGTCGCATCGCGTCGAGCAGGTCGCAGATCGTGTGGACGACCTCGAGGTTGGTCTTCTCGTTCCAGCCGCCGACGTTGTAGACGCGGCCGGTCACCCCACCGCGCAGCACCGCGCGGATCGCCCTGCAGTGGTCGCCGACATAGAGCCAGTCGCGCACGTTCGAGCCGTCGCCGTAGATCGGCAGCGGCCGGCCCGCGAGCGCGTTGTGGATCACCAGCGGGATCAGCTTCTCGGGGAACTGGTACGGCCCGTAGTTGTTCGAGCAGTTGGTCGTCAGCACCGGCAGCCCGTAGGTGTGGTGCCAGGCGCGGACCAGGTGGTCGGCGGCGGCCTTGCTCGCCGAGTAGGGGCTGTTCGGCTCGTAGGCCTTGGTCTCGGCGAACGGCGGGTCGGTCGGCGACAGCGAGCCGTAGACCTCGTCGGTCGAGACGTGCAGGAAGCGGAAGGCGTCGCGCTCGGCGCCCTCGAGCCCGCGCCAGTGCGCGAGCGCCGACTGCAGCAGCGAGAAGGTGCCGGTGACGTTGGTGCGGACGAACTCGGCCGGCCCGTGGATCGAGCGGTCGACGTGCGACTCGGCGGCGAAGTGGACGATCGCACGCGGCCGGTGCTCGGCGAACAGCCGCGCGACCAGCGCCTCGTCGCAGATGTCGCCGCGCACGAAGCGGTGGCGCGGGTCGGCGTCGACCGGCGCGAGGTTGGCGAGGTTGCCCGCGTAGGTGAGCGCGTCGAGCGAGACGACCGAGTCGGATTCCTGGGCGATCCACTGGTGGACGAAGTTCGAACCGATGAAGCCCGCGGCGCCGGTGACGATGATCGTGGCCATGGTGGGAAATTGTAGCGTCTGACCCCGGCGCGGCCGGCGGCCGCTGCCTCCATCCGCCCGAAGGCGGCGACGGGAAGCCCGGACGGCACTTCGGGCACAATCCGCGTCGCGTCGAGCCGACGCCCCCTGCGGAGCGCCCCGTGAAGATCCTGATCCTCGGCGAGAACGGCCAGCTGGCCTGGGCGCTGGAGCGCCGCGCGGCGCCCCTCGGCGACGTGGTGAGCCTCGGCATCGACGACTTCGACTTCACCGACCTGAAGGCCGTCGCCGCTTGCGTCGAGGACGTCCGCCCGGACGTGGTGTTCAACGCAGCCGCCTACACCGCGGTCGATCGCGCCGAGCAGGATCGCGAGGTCGCGTTCACGGTCAACGCCGAGGCGCCGGGCGTGCTCGCGAGGGCCTGCGCCGCCCGCGGCGCGGTGCTGGTGCACTGGTCGACCGACTATGTCTTCGACGGCGCCAAGGCCGGCCGCTGGGTCGAGTCCGACGCGACCGGCCCGCTGAACGTCTACGGGGCCTCGAAGCTCGCCGGCGAGCGCTCCACGCTCGAGGCCGGCGGCCCGGCGCTGGTCTTCCGCACGAGCTGGGTGTTCGGCGACCACGGCGGCAACTTCGCGAAGACCATGCTCAAGCTCGCCCGCGAGCGCGACGCGCTGCGCGTCGTCGGCGACCAGCGCGGCACGCCGACCTGGGCGGGGCGGCTCGCCGACCTCGCCTGCGACGTGGTCGAGCAGGGCCTGCGCGCCGGCGACCTCGCCGGCTGGATCGGCGCGCGCCGCGGCCTGTACCACGCGAGCGCCGCGGGCGAGACCACCTGGGCCGAGTACGCGCGCTGCGTGATCGCGACCGCGGCCGAGGATCCGGCCTGGGCGGCGATGCTGCGCGTGCGGGCCGACGCGGTCGAGGCGATCCCGAGCTCGGCCTATCCGACGCCGGCCGCGCGGCCGACGAACTCGCTGCTCGACTGCGGGCTGCTCGCACGGACCTTCGGCTACGCGATGCCCGACTGGAAGACCGACGTCGTCGCGTTCGTGCGCCGGCTCACCGCGGCGGGCACGACGATCGGCTGAGCCCGGCGGCCCGGGGCGCCCTCAGCGCTCCATCGCCGGCCGCCCCGCGACCAGCGTCGCCCGCACCCGCCCGAGCACCTCGCGGCCGGCGAACGGCGTGTGGTGCCCCTGGCTGCGCAGCGTCGACGGCGACACCACCCAGGCCTCGTCCGCGTCGAACAGGCACACGTCGGCCGGCGCCCCGGGCACGAGCGAGCCGCCGCCGCAGCGCGCGATCCGCTCGGCGTCGGCGGTGAGCCGCGACAGCGCGACCGGCAGCGGCACGCCGGCGCGCCGCGCCCAGGACAGCGTCAGCGGCAGCAGCAGCTCCAGGCCGGTCACGCCCGGCTCGGCCTCGCCGAACGGCACCTGCTTGGCGTCGTCGTCGACGGGCGTGTGGTCGGAGCACACCGCGTCGATCGTGCCGTCGGCGAGCGCCGCGCCGAGCGCGTCGCGGTCGCGCTGCGCGCGGAACGGCGGCTCCACGCGGCAGTTGGTGTCGAAGAAGCCGATGTCGACGTCGGTGAGGTGCAGGTGGTGGACCGCGACGTCCGCGGTCACCGGCAGGCCCTCGCGCTTGGCGGTGCGCAGCAGCTCGACGCCGGCGGCCGAGGACAGCCGGCACAGGTGCACGCGGCAGCCGTTGGCGCGCATCAGCTCGAAGATCGTGTGCAGCGCGACCGTCTCGGCGGTCACCGGCACGCCGGACAGGCCGAGGCGGCCGGACACCGGTCCGCTGTGCGCGACGCCGCCGCGCGACAGGTGCGCGTCCTGCGGCTGCAGCCAGACGGTGAAGCCGAAGCTCTTCGCGTACTGCATCGCGCGCGCCAGCACCTGCGTGTCGACGAGCGGCACGTTCGCCTGCGAGAAGCCGACGCAGCCCGCCTCGGCGAGCTCGGCCATCTCGGTGATCACCTCGCCCTTCAGGCCCACCGTCAGCGCGCCGAGCGGGTAGAGGTGGGTGCGCGCGAGGCTGCGCGCGCGGTGCTTGAGCATCTCGACGAGGCCGGGCTCGTCGAGCGGCGGATCGGTATCGGGCGGGCACACGAGGCGCGTGACGCCGCCGGCGAGCGCGGCCTGCATCTCCGACTCGAGCGTGGCCTTGTACTCGAAGCCCGGTTCGCGCAGCCGCGCCGACAGGTCGACCAGGCCGGGACAGGCGACGAGGCCGCTCGCGTCGATCGTGCGGTCGGCCTCGAAACCGTCGGGGCGTGCGCCGACGGCGGCGACGCGCCCGTCTGCGAGGTACAGGTCGGTCGTCGCGTCGAGGCCGCTCGCGGGGTCGACGACGCGCGCGCCGGTGATTCGCAGTCTCATCGTGGGGCCCGTGGGTCAGCGGTTGCCGGCGAGGATGCTCATCACGGCCATCCGCACCGCGATGCCGAAGGTGACCTGCTCGAGGATCACGCTCTGCGCACCGTCGGCGACCGCCGAGTCGATCTCCACGCCGCGGTTCATCGGGCCGGGGTGCATGACGATCGCGTCGGGCTTCGCGAGCGCGAGCTTCTCGGCGGTCAGGCCGTAGTGCTTGAAGTACTCCTGCGCCGAGGGCAGCAGCGCGCCGCGCATCCGCTCGTTCTGCAGCCGCAGCATGATGACCACGTCGACGCCACGCAGGCCCTCGCGCATGTCGGTGAAGGTGCGCACGCCCATCTGCTCGAGGCCCGGGGGCAGCAGCGTGAGCGGCGCGATCGCGCGGACCTCGGGCACGCCGAGCGTGGTGAGCGCGTGGATGTCGCTCCTCGCCACGCGCGAGTGCAGGATGTCGCCGACGATCGCCACGGTCAGGTTCGTGAAGTCCTTCTTGAAGTGGCGGATGGCGTACATGTCGAGCAGCCCCTGCGTGGGGTGCGCGTGCCGCCCGTCGCCGGCGTTGATCACGTGCAGCCCGGGGCCGACGTGCTGCGCGATCATGTACGGTGCGCCGCTCTGCGCGTGGCGCACGACGAACATGTCGGCGTGCATCGCCGCGAGGTTGTCGATCGTGTCGAGCAGCGACTCGCCCTTGGACGTGGACGAGGTGCGCACGTCGAGGTTCACCACGTCGGCCGACAGCCGCGTGGCCGCGATCTCGAAGGTGGTCCGCGTGCGAGTGCTGTTCTCGAAGAACAGGTTGAAGACCGACTTGCCGCGCAGCAGCGGCACCTTCTTCACCTGCCGGTCGCTCACCTCCAGGAACGACGACGCGGTGTCGAGGATCTGCACGATGTTCTGCTTCGGCAGGCCCTCGATCGTGAGCAGGTGGCGCAGCTCGCCGTGCTCGTTCAGCTGCGGATGTCTCATCGCGCGGGCTCCACCGAGAGCGTGAAGCGGCCGTCGTCGGCGCGCCCGAGCACGAAGCCGCGATCGGGCCCGAGCGGGATGCGCGCGCCGACGTGGTCGGCCTGCACCGGCAGCTCGCGCCCGCCGCGATCGAGCAGCACCGCGAGCTCGACGCAGGCGGGGCGGCCGTAGTCGAACAGCTCGTTGAGCGCGGCGCGCACCGTGCGGCCGGTGTACAGGATGTCGTCGACCAGCAGCACCGCCGTGCCATCGACCTCGAAGTCGATCCGCGTCGAGCCGCCCGCGCCGCCGGCCACGCGCAGCCCGCGCGCCGAGTAGTCGTCGCGGTGGAAGGCACTCGACAGGAAGCCGAGCGGCGCGTCGGGGCACAGCTCGGCGTGCAGCCGCTGCGCGATCCAGGCGCCGCCGCTGTGCACGCCCACGATCACCGGGCGCGCGTCGCCGGCCGCGGCGAGCCGCGCGGCGACCGCGGCCTTCAGCGCGGCATAGATCGCCTCGGCGTCGAGCGTGCGCTCGCTCGGGTCGGCGGGGGCGGCAGGGGTCATCGGGGCGGGCGTCCGGGGTGGAGGGGTGCGTCGCGTGCGTCGGGGCGGGCGTCGTCCGGTCGGTCCTCACGGGCCGCGGCGGACAGGTCGGGCCCCGGCGCGCGGCGCGCCCCGTCGAGCCACTGCGACAGGATCACCGCGGCGGCCACGCCGTCCTCGTCTTCGGGCCGGCCGTTCGCGGACGCGATGATAGCCCGAGCCTCGCGGCTGGAGAACCGCTCGTCGACGCGCTCGACCGGCAGCCCGAAGCGGCCGTGCAGCTGGTTGGCGAAGCGGTCGGCGCGCCGGGTGGTCTCGGTGACCGAGCCGTCCTCGTCGAGCGGCCGGCCGACGACGAGCCGCGCGGGGGCCCACTCGCGCAGCAGCGCGGCGATCCGCTCGAAGCGCCGATCGACCGGCACCGCGTCGAGAACGACGAGCGGGCGCGCGTCGCCGGTCAGCGTGTTGCCGATCGCCACGCCGATGCGGCGCACGCCGAAGTCGAAGCCGAGCAGCGTCTGCGGCGCGGACGCGCCGCGCCGCGCGCCGGTCATTCAGGCGTGGCCCGCCGACGGGGACAGGAAGGCCGGGTCGATGCCGAGCAGCCCGTAGGCGCGCGACAGGCGCTCGGCGACCGGCGTCTCGAAGATCACGTCCGGGTGCGCCTCGACGGTCAGCCACGCGTTGCGCGCGATCTCGTCCTCGAGCTGACCCGGACCCCAGCCCGCGTAGCCGAGCGTGACCAGCAGCTTCTCGGGTCCCTCGCCGAGCGCCACAGCCTCGAGCACGTCCTTCGACGAGGTCAGGCCGAGCGAGTCGCCGATGGAGACGGTGGAGTTCCAGGTGCCGAGCGGCTGGTGCAGCACGAAGCCGCGGTCGGTCTGCACCGGGCCGCCGAAGTAGACCGGGCTCGAGGCGAGCGGCGCGATCTCGAGCTTCAGGTCGATCCGCTCGAACAGCGACTGCAGGTCGAGCTCCATCGGGCGGTTGATGACGAGCCCGAGCGCCCCCTTCGCACTGTGCTCGGCGATGAACACCACGGCCCCGCCGAAGTTCGGGTCGGCCATGTTCGGCATCGCGAGCAGGAAATGGTTGGTGAGGTTCGTCGCAACTTCCGGGGCGGTCATGCGCCGATTGTAAACACCCCCCAAGGGCGGCACAATCACGCCCCGGCCGAGCTCCGGACCCTCTCGACGCCTTGGACACCTCCTTCGATTCGGCCCTCGTCTGGCTGCGCCGCGACCTGCGCGTCGACGACCACGCCGCGCTGCACGCGGCGCTGTCCGACGCACGGCGCATCTGGTGCGCGTTCGTGTTCGACCGCGACATCCTCGACCCCCTGCCCTCGCGCGCCGACCGCCGCGTCGAGTTCATCCGCGATGGGCTCGTCGAGGTCGATCGTGAACTGCGCGCCCTCGGCGGCGGGCTGATCGTCGTGCACGACCGAGCGACGGATGCGATCCCGGCGCTGGCCGCGACGCTCGGCGTCGGCCTCGTCGTGGCCGCGCGCGACTACGAGCCCGCGGCCGTGCGGCGCGACACCGAGGTCGACGCGCGGCTTCGCGCCGACGGCCGCAGGCTGCGCGTCGTCAAGGACCAGGTGGTCTTCGAGGCCGACGAGGTGATGACCGGCGCCGGCCGCCCGTTCTCGGTGTTCACGCCGTACCGCAACGCGTGGCGCCGCCGCCTCGACGAGGCCGGCGCCGACGGCGCGCCGGGCACGCCGCTCGCGCAGCACCCGGTCCGCGAACTCGCGCGCGGCCGGCTCTCGCCGCCGCCGTCGGGGCTGCGCAGCGCCGACGCGGACGGTCCACACGGCAGCGCACCGCTCGACGGCGTACCGTCGCTCGAGGCGATCGGCTTCGAGCGGACCGACCTGCACCGGCTCGCGCTGCCGACCGGCGCGAGCGGCGGCGCGCGGCTGCTCGACGAGTTCCTGCATCGCATCGGCCGCTATCGCGACGCGCGCGACTACCCGGCGCTCAAGGGCCCGTCGTACCTGTCGGCGCACCTGCGCTTCGGCACCGTCTCGATCCGCACCCTCGCGCGCGAGGCGCTGCGTGTCGAGCGCACCGACCCGCCCGCCGCCGAGGGCGCGCGCACCTGGCTGTCCGAGCTGGTCTGGCGCGACTTCTACGTCCAGGTGCTGCACCACCACCCGCGCGTCGAGACGCGGTCGTTCAGGCCCGAGTACGACGCGATCGGCTGGGAGGACGGCGCGCACGGCGACGCCCTCTTCGCCGCGTGGGCCGAGGCGCGCACCGGCTACCCGCTCGTCGACGCGGCGATGACGCAGCTGCGCACGAGCGGCTACATGCACAACCGGCTGCGGATGGTGACCGCGTCGTTCCTGTGCAAGGACCTGGGGGTGGACTGGCGACGCGGCGAGCGGCTGTTCGCCGACCTGCTGAACGACTACGACCTCGCGGCGAACAACGGCGGCTGGCAGTGGGCGTCGTCGAGCGGCTGCGACGCGCAGCCGTACTTCCGGATCTTCAACCCGGTCACGCAGTCGGAGAAGTTCGACCCGAAGGGCGCGTTCATCCGGCGCTACCTGCCGCAGCTCGCGAACTACGACGACAAGCGAATCCACGCGCCGTGGCTCGTGCCGCCCGCCGAGCAGGCGCGGCTCGGCTGCGTGATCGGGCGCGACTACCCGGCGCCGGTCGTCGACCACGCGCAGGCGCGCACCCGGACGCTGGCGCGCTACGCGGTCGTCAAGACGGGCGGCTGACCGGCACGCGTCGCGAGCGCGCCATCCCCGGCCGCCGTCCGGACACCTGCGGCCGCCCTTCAGCACGATCCGGCGGCGGACCGCGCCGGCGCCCGAGTCGCCGACGATCGTGATGCCGAGGGTCGCCCGCACCCGTCCCTGGACGCGTGTCCTCGCGCTGCGCGACACGCCCGACGATGCGCTCGGGCGGATCGCGCAGGGCGCGGGCGATACGGGCGATGGGGCCGACGCGATCACCGCGGTGCTCGCCGCGCTGACGATGAACGTCGGCATGCACGGTCCGCAGGAGACGCTGTGGTCGCACTCGGGACCGCTGTCGCCGTCGCAGCGCGGGGGCATGCTCGACCACCCTCGGCTCGGCGTCGCGCCGGACGCGCGACGCACGCCCGCCCGCGCGCTCAGGTCGCGGCCTGCCGGCGCGCCGCCAACGCCTTCACGTGGCCGAGCAGCTCGGCCTCGTCGTAGGGCTTGCCGAGGAACACGTCGACGCCGAGCGCCATCGCGTGGTTGCGGTGCTTGTCGGCGGTCCGCGACGTGATCATCACGATCGGCAGGCGCTTCCAGCGATCGTCGCCGCGCAGGTTCTTCGTCAGGTCGAAGCCGTCCATCCGCGGCATCTCGATGTCGAGCAGCATCACGTCGGGTACGGTGTCCTGCAACTGGCGCAGCGCGTCGATGCCGTCCTTCGCGAGCATCACCTGGTACCCCTCGCGCGACAGCAGCCGCTGGGTGACCTTGCGCACCGTCACCGAGTCGTCGACGACCATCACCGTCGGCGCGATCTCGATGCGGGTCGGCGCGAAGGTCGCGGTGTCGCCCTCGCCCGCCTGCGCCCCGCGGCCGGTCGCCGCGATCTGCACCGGGTTCAGGATCAGCACGATGTCGCCGTTGCCGAGCACCGTGGCGCCGGCCATGCCGGTCAGCCGCGCGAGCTGCGGACCGACGTGCTTGACCACCACCTCCTGGCTCGGCACGACATGGTCGACGTGCAGTGCGATCCGCGTGCTGCCGGAGCGCACGATCGCCACCGGCGAGTAGCGCTGCGCGAGCGGCGTGCAGCCGGCCAGCTCAAGCAGGCTGCCGAGGAAATACAGCGGCACCGGCTGGCCGTGCCAGTCGAGCGCGTGCTGCCCGTAGGCCGAAGCGAGCGCCTCGGGCTTCAACTGCACCACCTGCTCGATCAGCGCCGAGGCGACCGCGATGCGCACCGTGCCGACGGTCAGCAGCACGACCTGCGCGACCGCGAGCGACACCGGCAGGTGCACGGTGAACCGCGTGCCGCGGCCCGGTGTCGACTCGAGGTCGATGCGCCCGCCCATCGCGGCGACCTCGGCGCGGACGACGTCCATGCCGACGCCGCGCCCGGCGATCGCGGTGACCGAGGTCGCCGTCGAGAAGCCCGGCTTGAAGATCAGCTCGCCGAGCTCGCGCTCGCCCGGATGCGCGTCGGCCGGGATCAGGCCGCGCTCGATCGCGCGCTCGCGGATGCGGCCGTAATGCAGGCCGCCGCCGTCGTCGGCGAACGACAGGATCACCTCGTTGCCTTCCTGCCGGACCTCGAGCGTGATCTCGCCGGTCTCGGACTTGCCCGCGGCGAGCCTGTCGGCGCGCGGCTCGATGCCGTGGGCGACCGCGTTGCGCAGCAGGTGCTCGATCGGGCCGGCCATGCGCTCGAGCACGCCGCGGTCGAGCTCGGCGCTCGCCCCCTTCAGGTCGAGGTGCACGCGCTTGTCGAGCTCCTTCGCGGCCTGCCGCACGACGCGGTAGAGCCGGTCGGCGATCGAGCCGAACTGCACCATCCGGATCCGCATCAGGTCCTGCTGCAGGTCGCGGGTCACCTGGCTCTGGCGCGCGAGGTCGCGCCCGGCCTCGTCGAGATTGCGCAGCGCGTTCTGCTGCACCGTCGCGACGTCGTTCACCGACTCCGCGAGCATCCGGGTCAGCTCCTGGAAGCGCGTGTAGCGATCGAACTCCAGCGGGTCGAACTCGGAGTCGGGCTCCTTCGTGCGCGCGTCGCGGGCCTGGATCTGCGAGTCGGCGGCGAGCTCGATCTCGCGCAGCTGCGAGCGCAGCCGGTTGACGTTCTCGGTCAGCTCGCCGAGCGACTGGCGCAGGCCGCCGAGCTCGTTGTCGAGCCGCGCGCGGGCGATCGACACCTCGCCGGCCTCGTTGACCAGGCGATCGAGCAGGTCGGCGCGCACGCGGATCAGCTGCTGCGCCTTCTCGGGGCCACCCGCGGCCGCAGCCGGCGCCGCCTGGCCGTCGGACCCGGCCTGCGCCCGCGCCGGCACGGCGGCGTCCGCGGCGTGCCCGGCCTGCGCGCTCGCACGTCCGCCGGACAGGCTCTCGATCACCGCGCGCGACGCCGCCTGCGCTGCCTCGGACTGCGGATCGCGGACCGCCTCGTAGAGCGCGAGCACCTGGTCGTAGCGCGCGATCAGGTCGTCGACGAGCGGGACCGGCACGCGCGGCAGCGCGCTCGCGGCCTCGATCCGCGTCTCCATGTCGTGCACCAGCTGGCCGAGCCGCATCGCGCCGGCCATCCGGGCACTTCCCTTGACGGTGTGCAGCAGCCGCATCAGCGTGGCCGGGGCGGATGCGTCGTCGGGCTGCTGCTGCCACGCGCGCAGCGCCTCGCCGATCCGCGGCAGCAGCTCGTCGGCCTCCTCGATGAACACCGGCGCGAGCTCGGCGTCGATCTCGTCGACCAGCGCGGCGAGGCCCTCGAGCGTGTCGGCGGCGGGTGTCTCGGCACGCGGCGCGACCGCATCCAGCGGCAGCCGGGCGACCTGCGCGTCGGGCGCCGGCGCGGCCTCGGGCGACGCGAGCACGTCGAGCTCGACGCTCCAGCGCGCGGCGAGCGCCTCGGCGCGCGCGGTCATCGCGGCGTCCTCGCCCGGATCCTCGCCGGCGGCGAAGCGGTGCAGCGAGGCGCGGACGCGGTCGAGCACGAATGCGACGTCGTCGAGGTCCGCGGCCGCGAACGGGCCGCTCGACACCGAGCGCCCGAGCATGAAGCGCTCGAGCGCGTCGGCGGTGGCGTGGACCGCCCCGAGCCCGACGATCCGCGTGCTGCCGCCGAGCGAGTGCACCGCGCGCAGCGCCGCCTCGTCGACCGGCGCGGCCGGATCGGCGCGCCAGCGCGCGAGCGCGGCCTGCAGCGCGGCTTGCAGCTGGTCGGCCTCGTCGAGGAAGATGCGGTAGAGCGTCGCGCTCAGCGTGCGATCGCCGATGCGGACGGTATCGTCGTCGGCCGCTGCGCTCGGGACGGTGCCGGCGGGCGGCGCGGCGTCGGCGGCGATGAGGTCGAGCGCGTCGGGTCCGGCCGGCTCGCCGATCACGATCGACTCGATCTCGTCGAGCGGCGACAGCACCGGCACCTCGGGCTCGAGCGGATCGAGCACCTCGGTCAGCTCGATCAGGTCGTCGCCGGCGCCCGCGGGCAGCGCGGCGGACGCGACGAGCGCCGCCTCGGCGTCGGCCTCGAGCACGACGAGCTCGGGGTCGATGGCCGCCGCGAGGTCGATCGAGGCGCCGGCGTCGTGCGCGGGCGCCTCGAGCATGACCGTGTCCGGGGCGGACACGTCGAGCACGACCGCCTCGTCGGCCGTCGCGTTCGGCTCCGGCGCACCGAGCCTGGATACCGCGTCGGCCGCGACCGCCTCGTCGAACGCGGCAGCGTCCAGCTCGATCGCCTCGATCCCGGAGAGCGCGTCGGGGGGCGCGTCGAACGGCGTCCCGGGCGCGGTCGCGGTGAGGTCGTCGGACACCGCGGCCTCGTCGGCCCCTGCCTCGGGCAGGCCGAGGTCGAGCACCACGGTCTCGACGGCGTCCGCCTCGGGCGCGGGCAGGTCGGGCGCGATCGCCTCGATCGCCTCGATCGCCTCGAGCCCCTCGACTGCTTCGATCTGCTCGACCGCCTCGGGCACCGCGGCCACCTCGATCGCCTCGGGCACCGCCACCGCCTCGACTGCACTCGCCGCGTCGGCCTGCGGCCACGCTCCGCGCTCGCGCAGCGCGATCGCAGCGGCGACGATCCGCGACGGGTCGATCCGCGCGGCCGGGTCGTCGCGCAGCCGTGTGACCCACCCCGACAACGCGTCGTGCGCCTCGGCGACGCCCGCGTACAGCGCCGGTGTGCCCGGGCGCTCGTCGGCGAGCCAGCCGTTGAGCACTTGCTCCATGCCCCACGCGGCCTCGCCGAACGGGGCGAGCCCGACCATGCGGCTCGAGCCCTTCAGCGTATGGAAGCCGCGGCGCAGCGTCGTCAGCAGCGCGACGTCCGACGGCGCGGCCGCCGACGCCGCCCGGCCTTCGTCGATCGCGGCGAGCACCTCGTCGGCCTCGTCGAGGAAGATGCCGAGCAGCTCTTCGTCGATCGCCGCCTCGTCCTCGGGTACCTCGACGGCCTCGAGCGCGACCGGCCCGGCCTCTCCGGCCACCCGTGCGATCGAATCGACGAGCGCGGGGTCGTGCGGCGAGGTCGTGGCCTCGAGCCGCGCGAGCGCGTCCCCCGCGTTCGCGCGCAGCTCGGCGTCGTCGAGCAGCATCGCCTCGTCGCGGACCGCGACCAGCGCGTCGTGCAGCGCAGCGCGTGCGACCGGATCGTCGGCGTGCGCCTGCAGCGCGGCGAGCTGCCCGCGCATCCGCATGCGGCGCTCGGCGAGCAGCTGCTCCAGCGAGCGTCCGCCGTCGCCCTCGCGCGGCGCCGGCGGCACCGGCACCGGCCGCGCCTCGCCCGGCTCGGCGACCGGCTCGCTGACGTCGAACGGCGCAACGCCGGGCGCGGCGTCGGCCTCGGGCAACGGCTCGGCGCGCACCACCGGCGGGTCGCCGAGGCGCGCGACGAACCGATCGTCGCCGCTACTGAACTCGAAACCGCCCTGCCGGTCGGTGCGCAGCAGCGACTCGACGAAGAAGCCGAGCGCACCGAGGCTCTCGGCGACGCGCTCGCAGTCGGCCGCGGCCGGCGGATCCTCGCTCTCGAGGAACGCGGCGACCTGGCGCACGACGGTGTCGGCGCCATCGGCGGCCTCACCGTGGCCGAGCAGCCGCAGCGCCCCGCCCACCTGCCTGAGCAGCGGCTCGAGCTCGGGCAGCGCGGCGCGCTGCGACGGATCGCGGAAGAACGTGTCGAGCGCCTTCTCGCAGGCGCGCAGGTTGGCCTGCAGCTCGCCGACGAAGGCCGCGACGGTCAAGCGTTCCTGCGCGGCGCGTGACAGCTCGGTCAGCCACTCGGGCGTGGGCGCGCCGTCGCTCTCCTGGCGTTTGCACAGGCCGTCGATCCGCTCGGCCATCTCGGTCGCGCGGCGATCGTGCTGCGCGACGCCGCGCGCGCCACGCTCGAGCGCGTGCTCGACGAACAGCAGCGCGGTCGCGACCTCGAGCGACAGCACCTCGGCGAGCTGCGGGCTGGCCGCGGCGAGCGCGCGCCGCAGCCCGGCCAGCACGCCGGCCAGCCGCTGCAGCCCGGGCCAGGGCAGCCGCGAGACCGCGGCGTCGAGCTGCTGCGCCGCGGTCGCGAACGCCGGCAGGTCCTGCGCGCCGCCGCGCACCGCCTTCTCCCACGCGAGCTTGGCCGCACCGGTCGCCTCGCGCGCAGCCCGCAGAGCTCGCGCGTCGACGATGCCGTAGCGCGGTGCCTCGAAGTCCGCGGGCACGGTGCCGGCGAGCCGGAAGAGCGCACGCGCCTCTTCGGCGAGCGCCGAGCCGCCGCCCGCCCGCGCGAGCTGGAACAGGATGTCGCGAAGCATCCGATCGGCGATCGGGGTGCCCTGCTGCAGCGTGCGCCCGATCTGCAGGTTGATCCGCGCGACCAGCCGCTTCGCGTAGAGGTCGACCGGCAGCGCGCGCACGCGCAGCGCGTCGAAGAACGCGGCGGCGAGCCACCAGAACGTGCGCTGGCTCGAGGCCTGGTGCGCACGGTGCAGCCGGACGATCGCGGCGTGCATCTTGGCCAGCGCCGCGGCGTCCTCGGGGTTGCGCAGGAAGCCGAGCAGCCCCTTCTCGAAGGCCGCGCGCAGGCGGGCCATGCCGGCGGGGACGAGCGGCTCGGCAAGCGGCGCCTTGGGCGGGCGCACCGACAGGTCGACCGAATACAGGTCCGCGGGCTCGACGCGATCGGACGCGCGCAGCGCGAGCAGCTCGCGGTAATGCGGGAACAGCGACACCGGCGAGTCGCCGGAGCCGGCGACGACGCCCTCGAGGTACTCGACGATCGCGGCGAAGGCGCGGACCATCGCGCGCGCGACGTCGCCGTCGAGCCTCATCTCGCCGCGCTCGATGCGGTCGAGCAGCCCCTCGGCCTCCTGCGTGACGACGGTCACGCCCTCGAGGTCGACCACCTGCAGCGCGCCGTGCGCCTGGTGCAGCCAGCTGCGCGCCGCGCGCAGCCGCGACAGATCCTCGTCGCCCGACTGCAGCTGCTGCTCGAGCGAGGCCTCGGCGCGCGCGAGCGACTCCCGGATCTCGCCGAGGCACCAGGACAGCGCGGTGAGGTCGGTCGGGGATCCGGTCATGTTCAGCCCACGCGGAAGCGTGAAACGGAGTTCTTCAGCTCGCGCGCGAGCTCGGCCAGCTGCAGGATCGAGCCCGCCGTCTGCTGCGTACCCTCGCTGGTCTGTTCGGTCACCAGCAGGATCCGCTGGATGCTGTGCGCGACCGTGCCCGCCGACGAGGCCTGGTCGGACGTGGTGCGCGAGATGTCCTCGATCAGCTCGGCGAGCTGCGTCGACACGCGGCCGATCTCGGCGAGCGCGTTGCCCGCGTCGTCCGACAGCCGCGTACCGGCGACCACGCCCTGCGTGCTGCGCTCCATCGCGGCGACCGCGTCCTGCGTGTCGACCTGGATGGTGCGGATCAGCGCGGAGATCTGCCGGGTCGCCTCGGCGCTGCGTTCGGCGAGCCGCTGCACCTCCTCGGCGACGACGGTGAAGCCACGGCCCGCCTCGCCGGCCGACGCGGCCTGGATCGCGGCATTCAGCGCGAGCACGTTGGTCTGCTCGGTGATGTCCGAGATCAGCTCGACGATCTCGCCGATCTCCTGCGACGACTCGCCCAGCCGCTTGATGCGCTTGGCGGTCTCCTGGATCTGGTCGCGGATCCCGTTCATCCCCGAGATCGCGTTCTGCACCGCGCGCCGGCCCTGCTCGGCCGCGCCGAGCGACTGCCGCGCGACCTGCGCCGACTCGGACGCGCTCGCGGACACCTCGTTGATCTGCGAGGCCATCCGCAGCACCGCCTCGCCGGTCTCGCGGATCTCGCGCGACTGCTGCTCGGAGGCGACCTGCAGGCCGGAGGCGATCGTCTGCGCCTTGGAGGACGCATCGGCGACCAGCTCGGCGGTGGTGTTGATGCGCGCGACCAGGTTGCGCAGCTCCTCGACGGTGTAGTTGACCGAGTCGGCGATCGCGCCGGTGATGTCCTCGGTCACCGTCGCCTGGATGGTGAGGTCGCCGTCGGCCACTTCCTGCAGCTCGTTCATCAGCCGCAGGATCGCCGCCTGGTTCTGGTCGTTGGTGCGCTTGGCATCCTGCTCGAGGCGCTCGGCCTCGGCACGCTGCGCGTCGGCGTCGGCTGCGCGACGGTGCACGTCCTGGTAGAAGACGAGGCCGAGCCCCACGCCCGCGAGCACCGCCGCGAGCAGGAAGAAGACCACGATGCCCTGGTTGATCGCGCGGCCGCCCTGCTCGTCGGCGAGGCGCGACTGCAGCTCGAGGAGCGCGAGGCGCAGCGGCTCGCTGTCGGCGGCGATCCGGGCCTCGGCGCCGCGCGCGCCTTGCAGCCTCGGCAGGTCGGAGAGCAGCGAGGCGATCGGCTTGGCGAGATCGCCGTAGGTGGCCTTGAGCTCGGTGAGGCGGGTGCGTACCTCGCCGTCGCGCGCCGGCGCGAGCCGGCGGGCCTCGCTGCCCGACAGCAGCCCGTCGGCCAGCTCGCGGAAGGCCGCGGTGTCGCGGCCCAGAAGGAACGCGATTTCGGCGTTGACCTGATCGGCACCGGTGAGCTGCGCGATGTCGCGCGCGATCTTGTGCGTGAGCGCCACCAGCTGTCCGGCCGCGGCGACCTCGGCCGACGGCGCGCCCGAGGCGACCTTCAGCAGCGACACCTGCTCGGTGAGCTCGACCAGGCGGGGCGAGGCGTCGAGCACCGTGCGCGAGGACTGCGCGATCGACGACAGCGTCGGCTGCGCCTGCTGCAGCGTGGCCGCGGCCTGGTCGGTGCGCTTCCACTGCTCGGCGAGCTTGCCGACCGCGGGCAGGATCTCGGCCGCGACGCCCTCGACGCGCGCGTCGCGTACCGTTCCGCCCGACTGCAGCACCGCGATCGCCTCGCCGAGCCGCGAACGGCTCTCGCCGAGCATCCGGAAGCCGTCGCTGGTGCCCCGCACCGCGAGCGGCGCGGCCTTCGCGAGGCGCTGCGAGTGCATCAGCGAGTCGCCGACCAGCCGCGCCTGCATCGCGACCGCGCTCGCCTGGCGCGCGTCGAGCCACATGAAGAAGAACGCGAGCAACAGGGAGGCGCCCAGCACCGGGAACAGCACCGACAGCTGCTTGCGCAGCGGCAGCTTGCCGACGAAGGGCACCTGGAAGCCGTGCCGCGCAGCGGTGGGCCCCGCGCCGCCGGGGCCGGCGGAGATGGTCTCGCCGAAGCGGGTCGGCGCGCCGAGCGGGTCGAACTGCGTCGACGGATTCAGGTCGTCGACGATCGCGGTGTCCGGGTCGACCTTCCTGCGGGCGCCGCCGCCGAGCGGGAAGAACGCGGGGAACTTGAACGCCATCTCGTGGGCCCCTGTCGTCGCCGCGGGCCGCTCAGCGGCCGACCATCAGGAACGCGCTGCCCGCTGCGAGCTTCGCGAGGTCGAGCTCCATCCAGCGATGGCCGTCGGCGTCGATCAGCGTGCGGCCGATCCAGTCGGGCCGCCCCGGGGGGCCGAACGACCCGTCGGGCGCGACGCCCGCGGTGTCGTTGTCCTCGATGCGCATCGACGCGACGTTGCGCAGCCCGAGCATCCGGGTGACCAGGATCGCCGCGTTGAAGTTCAGCTTGCCGGCGAGCGCGAGCAGCCGCGACTCCTTGCCGGCCGCGGTGCTGCCGAGCTGCGCGAAGCGCTGCAGGTCGACGACGGTGTAGAGCGCGCCGCGCAGGTTCACCAGCCCGAGCAGCCAGTCGCGGGTCAGCGGCACCGCAGCGATCGTGTCGGGCAGCGGCACGATCTCGCCCGCCTCGGACAGGTCGACCAGCCAGCGCTGCTCGCCGATCATCAGCCCCAGGCGCGCGGCGAGGTCCGGCGTCGCGTTCGCCTCCTTCAGGCGCTCGGTGAGGCGGGCCTGGAAATCCTTCAGTGGCGTCGAGGTCTGGCGCACGGTCATGGCAGGCTCAGTGGACCAGGTCCGCGATCTTCGCGAGCAATTCTTCGGCGTTCACCGGCTTCGTCACGTACTCGCGTGCGCCCTGGCGCAGCCCCCAGATCCGGTCGGTCTCGGCCGACTTGCTGGTGCACAGGATCACCGGGATCGACTGGGTCTCCGGGTCGCGCGTCAGCGTGCGCACCACCTGGAAGCCGCTCGCGCCGGGCATCACCACGTCCATCACGACCAGCGAGGGCCGCTCCAGGCGGATCTTGGCGAGCGCCTCCACGCCGCTCTCGGCGGTGACGACGACATAGCCGCGCTTGGCGAGCAGGTCGGCGATGAAGAAGCGCTCGGTCGGCGAGTCGTCGACAACCATGATCTTCCGCGCGGGCATCGGTCCGACCTCAGGCCCCGATCGCCCGGCGCGCGTGCTGCGCGACGCACTTGAGCATGCTGTCCTTCGTGAACGGCTTGGTCAGGTACTCCTCGCAGCCCACCATCCGGCCGCGGGCGCGGTCGAACAGGCCGTCCTTGCTCGAGAGCATGACGACCGGCGTCGCGTGGAAGCGGGGACTCTTCTTGATGAGCGCGCAGGTCTGGTAGCCGTCGAGCCGCGGCATCAGCACGTCGCAGAACACCAGGTCCGGCTCGTGGTCGGAGACCTTGGCGAGCGCGTCGAAGCCGTCGTCGGCGACGATCACTCGGCACCCGGCCTGGGACAGGAAGATCTCGGCGCTGCGCCGGATCGTGTTGCTGTCGTCGATGACCATGACCTTCAGGCCGGCGATCGAATCACTCGCGCTCATCGGGATCCTCGCGGGCCGCGTCGGGCAGCGGGTCGAAGGGTGACGTGGAGTGTAGCCAAAATCGTTTCAGAGCTCGACCATCTCGAAGTCTTCCTTGCGGGCACCGCACTCGGGGCAGGTCCAGTTCATCGGGACGTCCTCCCAGCGCGTGCCGGGTGCGATCCCCTCGTCGGGCACGCCCGCGGCCTCGTCGTAGATCCACCCGCAGATCAGGCACATGAAGGTCCGGGTCGCTTGCTCGCTCATGTCGGGTCCGCTGTCGGCCATTAGAGAGTGAAGCGCCGCATGTTACCTTCTCGCGCCGATGAGTCCCGCCTTGCGGCCGACGGGCGGGGCGTGCGCGCCGCGCGCCCCGAGCGCGCCGAGCCCACCGGAGCCGATCCCGCCGTGACCCCGACGCCCCGCGGCCTGTACGCGATCACCCCCGACGAACCCGATGCCGGCCGGCTGACCGACTTGGTCGCCCGCGCGCTCGAGGGCGGCATCGACTGGCTGCAGTTCCGCGTCAAGGGCGGCTCGCCCTCGCAGCGCGAGGACCTCGCGCTGCGGATCAAGGGCCAGTGCGACGCGGCCGGCGTGCCGCTGGTCGTCAACGACGACGTCGCGCTCGCGCTCGCGATCGACGCGGCCGGGGTGCACGTCGGCCGGGACGACGGCGACCCGGCCGAGATACGCGCACGGATCGGGCCGGCCCGGGTGCTCGGCGTATCGTGCTACAACGACGCAGCGCGTGCGCGGTCGATGCTCGGCGCGGCCGACCACGTCGGCTTCGGCAGCGTGTTCGCCTCGCCCACCAAGCCGCAGGCGGTCCGCGCCCCGTTGCGCCTGTTCGCGCTGGCTCGAGCGATGGGGCTGCCCGCGGTCGCGATCGGCGGCATCGACCGCACGAACGCCCGGCTGCCGATCGAGGCCGGCGCCGACGCGGTCGCGGTGATCAGCGACATCTTCGCGGCGCCCGACCCGGCGCGCGCGGCGCGCGAGCTGCGCCGCATCGTGCACGACGCGCTGGCCGCCCGCAGCTGACCGCGCATGGCGCCAGCGCTCACCAGGGCGCGACCTCGAGCACCCCTGCGACGCGCCCGCTCGATGCGTCTACGAGCACCGCGCCGTCGCGGGCGGGGCCGCGGATCGGCAGGTAGCGCAGCGTCCCGGCGTCGCGCCCGGTCGCGGCGATCGCCGCGTCGATCGCCCCGATGCGACGGGGGTTCAGCGCCTTCAGCCGCTCGATCGGCAGCGCCCGTTCGAGCACGGCTGCGGCCTCTGCGGCATAGTCGACATAGAGCCTGGGATGGTGCTGCACGTCGCGCCCGTGAGACAGCGCCTCGAACAGGATCCGCGAGCGCTCCTCGGCCGACTCGGGCAGGCGCGCGGCGACCCAGCGCGGGCCCAGGGGGTCGGTCGCGGCGAACGGATTGCTGCGGGCGGTCGATCTCGCCTCGGGGTGCAGGTCGGCCGGGGACACCACCTCGAAGCGGTCCTTGACGAAGACGACGAACGCGGGACGGCCCTGGTGGACCGTGTGCAGGCCGTAGGCGAGCGCGGCGAGCTGGATCGCGGCGATCGTCGCCAGATCCCACCTCAGGCTGCGCTTGCGGCGGTCGAACACCAGCAGCGTGAAGAGCGGGCCGAGCACGACGTCCACGGCAAGCATGATCAGCAGGATCGCTTCGACGCCGAGCAGCGCGGGCATCGGTGCCGGGTACCAGGCAAGGAGGACCAGCGCCAGAACCGCGAACGCGACGCCCGCGGACAGCGCCAGGTGCAGGGCGGCGGCGCGCAGCCGCTCGCCGATGCGCAGGCCGTCCCGCGCGGCCTCGCGCTTCGGCGCCGCGGCGGTGCCGACGCTCGGATGGATCATCGGGAGCGTGTCGCCCGGTGCGGGCGCACCTCCGGGGGAGTGGGTAGAACGACGACGCAGCATCATGGATTCATGGACGATCGGGGCGCTCGACGCGAACCAGATCGGCGCGAACCGCGCGCCGGTCGGACCCGTCAGCGGCACTCGGCCGGCGCGTACTTAGCCAGCAGCGTGCCCGAGACGGCGCCGCCCTTGCTCGCGCCCGCCGCGTTGCAGTACCAGACAATCTGGTTGGTCGGCGGCGTGCCGACGGCCAGGTCGACCGTCGAGGTGCCACCGTCGCGCGGGGTCATGATCAGCGAACCGCCGCCGGCGCGGGTTGTCGTCGTCACGGTGATCGCGCCGTTGACGCCGACCGCGACCGCCGACACGTTCGGCGTCGCGGTGAAGCTCGCGATGCCCTGATCGAAGGCCGAGCCGTTGCCGGCATTCTCGGTCACGCGGATCTTGTAGTCGGCCCCCAAGCTCAGGGCCTCGGTGACACGCGCCCGGACCGTGTAGTCCTGGTAGGCCGGGATCGCTACCGCCGCCAGGATGCCGATGATCGCCACGACGATCATCAGCTCGATCAGGGTGAAGCCAGCGTGTGTCCTGCGGATCATCAGAGGTCTTCCGGATTCGTCCGGCCGGAAGGCCGGTTGACGGGGATCGGCCCGCAGGGCCGATCCTTCCGGGAGGGGGCCGGTGCGTACCGCACCGGCCACTCCGGTCACGTCGTCGATCAGCGGCACTCGGCCGGCGCGTACTTCGCCAGCAGCGTGCCCGCGGTGCCGCCGCCCTTGGTCGCGCCCGCCGCGTTGCAGTACCAGACGATCTGGTTGGTCGGCGGCGTGCCGGCGGTCAGGTCGACCGTCGCGGTGCCGTCGCGCGGGGTCACGGTCAGGGTGCCGTTGCCGGCACGCGTCGTCGTCGTCACGGTGATCACGCCGGCGGTGCTGACCGCGATCGCACTCACGTTCGGCGTCACGGCGAAGCTCGGCAGGCCGCCGTTCAGCGCGTTGCCGTTCGCGGCGTTCTCGGTGACGATGTTCTTGTAGTTCGCCGCCAGGCCGAGGGCCTCGGTGACGCGCGCCCGGACCGTGTAGTCCTGGTAGGCCGGGATCGCGACCGCCGCGAGGATACCGATGATCGCCACGACGATCATCAGTTCGATCAGCGTGAAACCCTTTTGGACTTTCTTGAGCATCATGTCGAAACACTCCTAATTGGACTGTGGATCCGCGCCGCGACCATCGCGGTGGACGACTGGTGTAGAGCCAGTTCCATGCCAGCGTGACATCGTTCACGGACTGCGGGGGTGCGAAGGGACGGACGGACGCGCGTGCCGTTCGAGCGGCGGCGGGGTGTTCGTTTCCGTCACCCGGGGTGACGCCCCGCGTCACCCCCGGCGGGACGCGAAGTGACGAACAGCGGCAGCGTTGCGGCGCACTTCGGCGGACGACCGGGCCGACGGCGCCCGCGCGGGGACGGCCGGCGCCGTCGCGGTCCGGCCTGCCCGGGCGCGACCCGACGTCTCCCGGCAACGCCCCGGGGGGCGCGTCAGAACTCGAGCACCATCCCGCGCTCGAGCAGCCTGGGCATCGAGCGCCCCGCCCACGCGTCGATCTCGCGGGCGATCGTGTCCGCGTCGGACGGCTTGAGGTGCGTGATCAGCACCTCGGCTTCCTTGCGCAGGCTCTTCAGCTGCTCGCCGAGCTCGATCGGGTACAGGTGCTTCGCGGTGATCGCGAGGTCGCGTTCCTTGTTGGAGAACGCCGTCTCGATGATCAGGAAGCGCAGGTGTCGGATCCCGTTGACCACCCGCCAGAACTCGTCGGTCGGCCAGCTGTCCCCGGAGAACACCAGCGCGCCCTGCGGGCCCCAGACGTGGAAGCCGACCGCCGGCACGGTGTGGTTGGCGGGGATGCTGCGGATCGAGCGCTCGCCGATCGAGACCGTGGCGCCGAGCTGCATCGGCTCGAACTTCATCCACGGCCGGTCGTAGTGCGGGATCTCGGTGAAGTCAGGCCAGATGACCCAGTTGAACACGTGCGCGCGCAGCGCCGCGATCGTCTCGGGCAACGCGTGCACCACGATCGGCCGGCCGCGACGCGCGCCGACCGAGTCGACGAGCAGCGGCAGCGCGAGCACGTGGTCGAGGTGCGAGTGAGTCAGGAACACATGGTCGATGCGCGTCAGCTCGTCGATCGACAGGTCCTCCACGCCGGTACCGGCGTCGATCAGGATGTCGTCGTCGACGAGGAACGAGGTCGTCCGCGCGCGGGCGCCGATGCCGCCGCTGCAGCCGAGCACGCGCAGCTTCACGCCACCGGCTCCCGCATCGTCGTGCTCGGTGCGTCCGGCGACCGGCTCTCCAGCGACGCCGGCGGCGCGTAGGCGTCCGGGTCGACCGCGACGGGTTGCCAGACGCCGACCGGCTCGCTGCGGCCGTGCACCTCGGACTGCGCGACGAACTGCAGCGCGATGCCGCGCACCGCCCGACGGGTCGCGTCGCCGATCACGATCGGCAGCTCGTACTTCTTCGACAGCCCCTCGAGCCGCGAGGCGAGGTTCACCGCGTCGCCGATCACGGTGTAGGCGCGCCGCAGCTTCGAGCCCATGTCGCCGACGCGGACCACGCCGGTGTTGATGCCGATGCCGACCACGAGACGCGGCCAGCCGAGCCCCTCGAACTCGCGGTTCAGCCGCTCGACCTCGCGCTGCATCGCGAGCGCCGCGGCGACCGCGTGGTCGGCATGCTTCGCGTCGTCGACCGGCGCGCCCCAGAAGGCCATCACCGCGTCGCCGATGTACTTGTCGACGGTGCCGTTGTAGGCGTGGATGACCTCGGTCATCGCGGTCAGGAATCGGTTCAGGTAGTCGCGCAGCTGCTGCGGGTCCATGCTCTCGGCCATCCGCGTGAAGCCGCGGATGTCGGCGAACAGGATGGTGAGCTCCTTGTTCTGGCTCTCGAGCGGATAGTTGTCCGGGTCGTGCGCCATGCGCTCGACCAGCTGCGGCGCGACGTACTGCCCGAAGAGCCCGATCACCGCGCGCCGCGAGCGGCCCTCGGTCACGTAGCCGGCGACGAGGTTGAGCGCGGCGACCGCCACCAGCGCGAGCACGCCCGAGGCGAGCGGGATCACCCAGCCGAGGCTCGCGTAGGCGATCGCGTTCCACCCGAGCAGCGTCGACAGGCCGAGCAGCGTCACCGCGGCGATGCCGACGACGCCGGCGCCCGCCATCGCGAAGGCCGCGATACCGCCGACCACCGCGATCGCCGCCGCCGAGAACAGCGGCGCCTCGACCGGCCGCGTGCGAATGGTGCCCTCGAGCGCGCCGGCGATCAGCGACGCGTGGATCTCCACGCCCGGATACACCTCGCTCACCGGCGTCGCGCGCAGGTCGGTCAGGCCCGGGGCCGAGGTGCCGATCAGCACGATCCGGTCGCGGAACACCCGGGGCTCGACGCGCCCCTCGAGCACGTCGGTCGCCGACACGTACCGGAAGCGCGACGCCGCCGCGCCACCCCGCCCCTGGAACGGCACCAGCGCGGTCGTGCCCTCGGAGATCGGGATGCGCGCCTGCTCGCCGGCCGGCCCGAAGCCCAGGCTGTCGGCGTGCAGGCCCTCGGCGCGCAGCGTCAGCGGCGCGTTGCCGAAGTAGATGCGCAGCGTCGCGACCGCGAGCGACTCGTAGAGCTGGCCCTTGTACTCGGCCAGCAGCGGCAGAGAGCGGACGACGCCGTCGCGGTCGACGACCGGGTTGAAGAAGCCCGCCGCGCGAGCGACCCGCGCGAGCGGCACGACGTTGGCGCCGTAGCCGTTCCAGCTCGTCACGGACAGCCGGCGCTCGGCGAGCACCGAGGCCGGCCACACCGGCGAAGGCAGCATGCCCGTGGAGACCGCGCCGAGCTCGCTCGAGAAGTAGTAGCCGAGCGCGACCGGCGAGCCGATCAGCGAGCGCATCAGCACCGGGTCCTGCGTCGCGTGCGGCTCGGCGAAGACCATGTCGAAGCCGATCGCGCGCGCGCCGCCCTCGCGGCCGATGGTCTGTACCATCTTGCCGAGGGTCTCGCGCGACCAGGGCCAGCGGCCCTGCTCCTTCAGGCTGCGCTCGTCGATGTCGACGATCAGCACGCGGCTGTTGGGCTTGGCCGGCTGCAGGCGAAGGCGCGTGTCGTACAGGTAGCGGTCGAGCGTCTCGACCAGCGGCAGCGACAGGTGGCCCAGTTCGCAGGCGATCGCGGTCGCGACCAGTCCCAGGCCCAGGACCAGCCGTCTCGTCCTCATCGGGAGGAGTTCGCGCAGCGCCACGTCGGGGTCTTCGCTAGTCGGGTCCGGTCAGGGCGGTGGGTCGGATTGGAACTGCAAGATCGTGCCGGCCAGCTCGATCAGGTCGTCCTGCTTCAGCGGGTGCGCGACGAGCCCGATCGGCTCGCCGTTGACCAGCGGATAGGTCGGCCCCTCGAGGTGCGTGAGGACGAAGCCGGCGCGGCGCCATGCGATGACCGCGACCTGGCCCGAGCCGTTGGAGACGCTGACGATCGGCCGCTCGAGGCGCACCGTGGAGCCGGCCTGCGGACCGGCGAGCACGACCAGCCACGCGACCGTCCCGGGGTCCATCGGCGGCGGCTCGATCGCCTCGGCGGGCGCGTGCTCGAGCACGTAGTGCAGGCGGTAGATGCCGATCTCGATGCGGTCGCCGTCCGCCAGCGTGCGCTGCGAGACCGGCACGCCGTTGACCAGCGTGCCGTTGCGGCTGTGCAGGTCGTGGATCGTGCTCTCGCCGTTCTCGGTGAGCAGCACCGCGTGCTCGCCCGAGACCGTCAGGTCGTCGAGCATCACGTCGTTGTACGGACGCCGGCCGATCGTCAGCCGCGGGCGGTCGATCGCGATCCGCCGCAGCACGCGGTGCGCGGTGCTCAGCACCAGCTTCGGGATCGCGGCGGTCTCGCGCTGCTGCATGGGATCGGTCGACGCGGGAACAGGGGAACGGAATGCGGCGTCTCAGTGGCTCGCGGCCACGGCGCGCGCGCCGCCGGCGAGCAGCACGGTCGAGTCGTCGGTGCAGCCGCGGGCCAGCGCGGCGACGATCAGCGCACTCGCCCGGGCGCCGAGCGTCGCGCCGGGAGCATCGAGCGCGTGTGCGATCGCCGCGTCGTCGATCGAGTCGGACAGGCCGTCGGAGCACAGCATCAGCAGGTCGCCGTCCCGCCAGTCGAGCTCGACGACGTCGGCCACCGGCGGCTCGGTCTCGATGCCGAGCGCGCGGGTGAGAATCCCGCGGGCCGGCAGCCGCCGGACCTGGGTTTCCGTCATCCGCCCGGTGTCGAGCATCTGCTGGCCGATCGAGTGGTCCCGGGTGAGGCGACGCAGCTCTCCGTCGCGCAGCAGGTAGGCGCGCGAGTCGCCGACGTGCGCGACGGTCAGCCTGCCGTCGGCGATCGTCGCGACGACGAGCGTGGTGGCCATGCCGAGGCACTCGGGGCGCGTGTGCGCGAAGTCGACGATGCCGGCGTGCGCGGCGGCGACCGCTCGCACCAGCGCGTCGGCTGGCGCGAGGCCGGCGGCGCGCAGCGCCGCCACCAGCTCGGCGACCGTGCGCGTCGCGATCTCGCTGGCGACCTCGCCGGCGTTGTAGCCGCCCATCCCGTCGGCGAGCGCGAACGTGCCGCTCGACGCGTCGACGCGCCAGCGGTCCTCGTTGTGCGGGCGCGAGGGGCCGGGGTCGGTCACCAGCGCCCAGGGCACCGGGGCGTCATCGGACTCGACGAGCGCGACCGACGCGCGGGAGGACAGCACCTCCGGGACAGGAACAATTGCCGACATACGGGCAATCTATCGGCCGCTCCTGAAGCTCCGCAGGAACTGGTTCACGAACGGGTGACGCCGCCCGCCCGGCGGTGCATCGACGCCGCGCGGCGGGCGAGGTGCGCCGCTCGGGCCGCGGGACGCGCCGTCCGGGCGTGCCGATCGGCCGCCGGCGGGGGCGGTCCGCTCAGAGCGCGGCGATCTTCCGCCTGCGCAGCAGCATCCAGGCGAGCCCGACGACCAGCGCGGCGCCCAGCAGGCCCACCAGTCGGCCGAGGTTCGCGATCGACACGTCCAGCGCGGCGGCTTGCGCCGTCGCCCACGCCTCGATCGCCGGATCGTGGACCGCGATGTCGCCGGCGACGTAGCCCAGCAGCGCGGCGCCACCCCACACGATCAGCGGATACCGCTCGACGACCTTCAGCAGCAGCGTGCTGCCGTAGACGACCAGCGGGATCGAGATCAGCAGCCCGGCGACCAGCAGGAACGTGTCGCCGCGCGACGCGGCGGCCACCGCGATCACGTTGTCGAGGCTCATCACCAGGTCGGCGATCAGGATCGTCCGGATCGCCGCGGCCATCGACCCGGTCGGCCCGGTCGCGCCGGGCAGCGAGCCCTCCGGGTCGTCGTCGTCCGGAAGCACCAACCCCACCGCGACGTAGACCAGCAGCGCGGCGCCCACCAGCTTCAGGTACGGCAGCGTCAGCAGCTGCGCCGCGACGATCGTCAGCGAGACACGCATCGCGACCGCCGCGACCGTCCCGAAGATGATCGCCTTCTTCTGCTGCGCCGCCGGGAGCGAGCGGACGGCGAGGGCAATCACGACCGCGTTGTCGCCGGCCAGCAGCAGATCGGCGACGATGATCTGGCTCAGCGCGAGCCAGAAGGCTGCGGTCCCGATGTCCATGCTCTGCCTGGTGCCCCTTCTTCAGCCTCGCGTCGCGGCGGCCAAGGGGCCCGCCGCACGCGTCGTCGTCAGATGGCGGCCTTCAGCAGCCTGCCCATCTCCGACGGGTTCTTCGTGACCGTGATGCCGCAGGCCTCCATCACCTCGAGCTTCTCCTGCGCGGTACCCTTGCCGCCCGAGATGATCGCGCCGGCGTGGCCCATCCGCTTGCCCGGGGGCGCGGTGACGCCGGCGATGAAGCCGACCACCGGCTTCTTCATGTTGTCCTTGATCCAGAGCGCGGCCGTCTCCTCGTCGGAGCCGCCGATCTCGCCGATCATCACGACGGCGTCCGTCTCCGGGTCGTCGTTGAACATGCGCATGACGTCGATGTGCTTCAGGCCGTTGACGGGGTCGCCACCGATGCCCACCGCCGACGACTGGCCGAGGCCCAGCTCGGTCAGCTGCCCGACCGCCTCGTAGGTCAGCGTGCCCGAGCGCGAGACCACGCCGATGCGACCCTTCTTGTGGATGTGCCCCGGCATGATGCCGATCTTGATCTCGTCGGGCGTGATCACGCCGGGGCAGTTGGGTCCGAGCAGGATCGTCTTGCGGTGCTCGCGGCGCATCCGGTCGCGGACCTCGATCATGTCACGCACCGGGATGCCCTCGGTGATGCAGACGACCAGGTCGAGGTCGGCCTCGACCGCCTCCCAGATCGCGGCGGCCGCGCCCAGGGGCGGCACGTAGATCACCGACGCGTTCGCGCCGGTCCGGGCCTTCGCGTCCTTCACCGACGCGAAGATCGGGATGCCCTCGAAGTTCTCGCCCGCCTTCTTGGGGTTCACGCCCGCGACGAAGCAGTTCTTGCCGTCGGCGTACTCGCGGCACATCCGCGTGTGGAACTGGCCGGTCTTGCCGGTGATCCCCTGCGTGATGACCTTGGTGTTCTTGTTGACCAGGATCGACATGTCCTCGTGCTCCGGAATGTGGGGGGGGTCAGCCCTTGGCGGCCGCGACGACCTTCTCGGCGGCCTCGGCCATCGAGTCGGCGGAGATGATCGGCAGGCCCGACTCGGCGAGCAGCTTCTTGCCGAGGTCCTCGTTCGTGCCCTTCATCCGGACCACCAGCGGCACCTTCAGGCCGACCGCGCGCGAGGCGGTGATCACGCCCTGCGCGATCGTGTCGCACTTCATGATCCCGCCGAAGATGTTGACCAGGATCGCCTTCAGCCCCGGGTTGCGCAGCATGATCTTGAAGGCCTCGGTGACCTTCTCGGCGGTCGCGCCGCCGCCGACGTCGAGGAAGTTGGCCGGCTCGCCGCCGAACAGCTTGATCGTGTCCATCGTCGCCATCGCGAGGCCCGCGCCGTTGACCAGGCAGCCGATGTTGCCGTCGAGCTGGATGTAGGCGAGGTCGAACTTCGAAGCCTCGATCTCCGCCGGATCCTCCTCGTCGAGGTCACGCAGCTCCACGATCTCCGGATGGCGGAACAGCGCGTTCGAGTCGAAGTTCAGCTTCGCGTCGAGCGCGATCACCTCGCCCTTGCCGGTCAGGATCAGCGGGTTGATCTCGGCGAGCGAGGCGTCGGTGTCCCAGAACGCCTTGCACAGCGCCTGGAAGATCGTGCGCGCCTGCGGCACGCTCGCCTCGGGCACGCCGATCTTGCGCGCGAGGTCGTCGGCCTGCGCGTCGGTCAGGCCGGTGCTCGGGTCGACGCTCACCTTGTGGATCAGCTCGGGGGTCTTCTCGGCGACCTCCTCGATGTCCATGCCGCCCTCGCTCGAGGCCATCACCGTGACCTTCTGCGTCACGCGGTCGACGACCAGTCCGACGTAGAGCTCCTTCCTGATGTCCGCGCCTTCTTCGATCAGCAGCCGGCGCACCTTCTGCCCGGTCGGGCCGGTCTGATGCGTGACCAGCTGCATGCCGAGGATCTTCGATGCATGCTCCTTCACCTCGCCCATCGACTTAGCGACCTTGACGCCGCCGCCCTTGCCGCGGCCGCCGGCGTGGATCTGCGCCTTGACGACCCAGACCGGCCCGCCGAGCGCCTCGGCCGCCTTGACCGCCTCGTCGACGCTGAAGCACGGAATGCCGCGCGGCACGCGCACGCCATAGCGCTTCAGCAGTTCCTTCCCTTGGTATTCATGGATCTTCATGGATCACTCTTTTCCGTTCGATCGACTTGGACGAACCACTGGGGATAATGCCGCCGGACGACCTCGCCGCTGCGATCGTACGCATGGCACTGGCCGATGAAGAACGGCGGCTCTGAAGCACGGGGATCGTCGACCGGGCGCACGAGGTGCGCGATCGACTGCAGCGCCGCGGTGGGCAGCACCGAGGTGAGCTCGGACAGGTGGGTGCAACCCTCGATGCGGCCGAGGCGGGCCTGCACCTGCTTGCGGAACCCGCGCAGCAGGTTCAACCCGACGAGACGCTCGTACTTCGGGGCGACCGCTTCGCAGACACCGGTGTTCGGCACCCTGGCCGGGTCGGCCTCGACGCCGACGATCGTGAACTGCGCATCGATCGTCACCCGCAGGAACATGTCGTGCACCGGGTCGCCGGCGTCGCGCCGGCCGGACAGCAGGTCGATGGCGAAGGGCTTGGTGTCGGTGAGCCGCGCCTCGAGGTCGAACAGGCCGTCTTCACGCCCGAATGCCTCGATCTGGACCGCGCGGCGGTGGAGCGGCTGACGCGCGACGGACGGTGGCGACAAGGCCATTCGACGGGGGTTTGCTGCGAGGCACCAAAAGCCCCGGAGGTTACCACACCGACTGCAGGGTCAGCCCGGGGGCGGAAGGGCTCGGGGAGGCAGCTCCGGCGACTCGAGACACCGCAACCGCGCCCACGCCCCCATCAGGCCTCGCCGTCGGCCTCCGGCACTGCGTCGTCATCGCCCGCATGCACGCCGTGACGCAGCACCCAGGAGATCGCGTCCGCGGTGAAGCCTCGTTGGGCGAGGAAGCGATGGTGCCGTGCACGCTCGGTCGCGTCGGGTGCGGGAGTGCCGAAACGCTTGCGCCATGCGGCGAGCGCGCGGTCGCGCTCGGTGCCGCGCAGGCGGTCGAGGACTGGAGCGGAGACCGCGTCGTCGAGACGGTGGGCGCCGAGTTCCTGCTCGATGCGGCGCAGGCCGAAGCGGGATTCGCGGCGATGCGCGAGGCTCTCGGCGAAGCGCGCGGGCGAGGCGAGGCGGGTCCGTTCGAGCTCGTCGAGGAGCCGATCGAGTTGCTCGGGGGACTCGGCGTGGGGGCCGAGCTTGCGGGCCAGCTCGAGCCGGCTGTGCTCGCGCCGCGAAAGCAGCCGCAGCGCGCGGCCCTCCAACGAAGGGCCGGCCCGAGCGGCACGGGGCGGCGCCTCGGCGGCGGACAGGGTCGACCGATCGTCGGGGCCGGCCGATTCGCCGCCGCGGGACGGGCGCCGGCGGACGTAGCCGTAGCCCACCGCGCCGCGACCGTCAGGCCGCCTCGGCGGCGCCCTTGCCGCCTTCGATGACCTTCAGGCCGCGCGGCTTGACGCCGAAGTGCTCGCGGACCTTGTTCTCGACGTCGAGGGCGACCTCGGGATGCTCGCGCAGGTACTCGCGCGCATTGTCCTTGCCCTGGCCGATGCGGTCGCCGCCGTAGCTGTACCAGGCGCCGCTCTTCTCGACGACGTTGCACTGCGCGCCGAGGTCGATGATCTCGCCCTCGCGGGAGATGCCCTCGCCATAGAGGATGTCGAATTCGGCGGCGCGAAACGGCGGCGCGACCTTGTTCTTCACGACCTTGACCTTGGTCTCGTTGCCGACGACCTCCTCGCCCTTCTTGATCGAGCCGGTGCGGCGGATGTCGAGGCGGACCGACGCGTAGAACTTCAGCGCATTGCCGCCGGTGGTGGTCTCGGGGTTGCCGAACATCACGCCGATCTTCATCCGGATCTGGTTGATGAAGATGACCAGGCAGTTGGTCCGCTTGATGGTGGCGGTCAGCTTGCGCAGCGCCTGCGACATCAGGCGAGCCTGCAGGCCGGGCAGGGAGTCGCCCATCTCGCCCTCGATCTCGGCTTTCGGCGTCAGCGCCGCGACCGAGTCGATGACGATCATGTCGACCGAGCCCGAGCGCACCAGCGCGTCGGCGATCTCGAGCGCCTGCTCGCCGGTGTCGGGCTGCGAGATCAGCAGGTCCTCGAGGTGCACCCCGAGCTTGGACGCGTACTGGACGTCGAGCGCGTGCTCGGCATCGATGAACGCGCAGGTGCCGCCGAGCTTCTGCATCTCGGCGATGACCTGCAGCGTCAGCGTGGTCTTGCCCGAGGACTCGGGGCCGTAGATCTCGACGACCCGGCCGCGCGGCAGGCCACCGACGCCGAGCGCGATGTCCAGGCCGAGCGAACCGGTGGACACGACCTGGATGTCCTCGGCCACCTCGGCGTCGGACAGCTTCATCACCGAGCCCTTGCCGAACTGCTTCTCGATCTGCGACAGCGCGGCGGCCAGCGCCTTGGCCTTCTCGGCCTTGGATTTCGGATCGTCCATGGGGTGTCCTGTGGCTGGGTCGGCGAGGCGCGGGAGCGGTGGGCCGACGGGTTGTTCGAGGGAGAACCGACGCGAGGGAGTATCGCATGGAACCACTGTACAAACAATCAGCTCTCCGACCTAGCCCGAAGGGCGCGGGGTCATCCCGCGGGCGGTCGGTCCGCGAGCTCGGCCTCGAGCCAGGCGCGGGCCGCGTCGAGCGCGTGGCACGCGGCACGGCGACGCACCTCGGCCCGGTCGCCGGGCAGCCGCAGCGTCTCGACGCGGATGAGCGGCGCGTCGTCGGAGAGCCCCGGCGGGCGCATCGCCCAGCCGAAGCAGACCGTGCCGACCGGCTTGCCGGGCACCGCGCCGGACGGACCGGCGATGCCGGTGATCGCGACCGCGAGCGAGGCGCGCGATCGCGCGAGCGCGCCCATGGCCATCTCGCGCGCGACCGGCTCGCTGACCGCGCCGTGCGTGCGCAGCGACGCATCGGACACGCCGAGGACCTCGTGCTTGGCCTCGTTCGAGTAGGTGACGAAGCCGCGCTCGAACCACGCCGACGAGCCGGCGGTCTCGGTCAGCGCGCGCGCGACGAGCCCGCCGGTGCACGACTCGGCGGTCGCGACCGCGAGCCCCACCTCGAGCAGCCGCGCGCCGAGCGCCGCACCCGCGGCGAGCACCGCGTCCTCGGAGGGCGCCACGTCGCTCAAGCGAACACCTTCGTCGCCAGCGCGAACACGAGCACGGTGTAGAACGCCGCGATCGCGTCGTCGAGCATCACGCCGAAGCCGCCCTTGACCGTGCGGTCGACGTGGCGGATCGGCGGCGGCTTGATCACGTCGAACGCCCGGAACAGGAAGAACGCGGCGAGCTGCGACGTGAACCCCGACGGCACCAGCAGCAGCACCGCCCAGAACGCGACGACCTCGTCCCAGACCATGCCGCTGTGGTCTGACACGCCCAGGTCGCGGCCGGTGCGCTCGCAGGCCCAGACGCCGATGGCGAACGAGACGGCGATCACTGCCCACCAGGCGGCGTCCCAGAGGAACGGGTCGAGGATCGCGAACGCGAGCCAGGCGAACAGCGTGCCCAAGGTGCCGGGCGCGGCGGGCGCGAGGCCGCTGCCGAAGCCGAGCGCGATCCAGCGCGAGACGCGCGGCTTCATGAACTCGAAGGTGGGCTCGCGCCAGACGCGCCGCTCGACCGGCTCCGCGCGGACGCGCTCCGGGGGCTCAGGCGAAGTGGTCGAAGGATCGGGCATCGGGGCGGGTGACGCGGCCGTCGGCGTCGACCAGGCGAAGGCCCGGCGAGGCGTCGATGCGGCCGATGCGCGTGAGTGTAAGCCCGATGCGGGCCCCGATCGACGCGATCGCCTCGCGGCGCGCGGGGTCCGCCGCGAACAGCAGCTCGTAGTCGTCACCGCCGCCCAGCGCGAGCGCGACCCCGCGCGGGCGCGGCAGCGCAGCGAGCGCGGCGTCGACCGGCAGCGCGTCCGCCTCGATCGTCGCGCCGAGCGACACGCCGCAGGCCGCCGACGAGCGCTCGATCAGGTGTCCGAGGTCGCCCGCGAGCCCGTCGGACAGGTCGATCGCCGCACGCGCCACGCCGCGCAGCGCGAGCCCGAGCGCCACGCGAGGCTGCGGCCGCTCGAGCCGCGCGCGGGCGGCCGCGAGTGCCTCGGGGCCGACGCCGTCCGGGCCGGGTCCGCCGGGCGCAGGCCAGCGCCCGGCGTCGAGCCGTGCGCGAAGCGCCCAGGCGGCGGCGCCGATCGCGCCCGACACCCACAGGTCGTCGCCCTCGCGCGCGCGATCGCGGCGCAGCGCATCGGCGGCGGACACGGTGCCGAGCACCGTCACGCACAGGTTCAGCGGGCCGCGGGTGGTGTCGCCGCCGATCAGCGGGCAGCCGTGCGCGCCGGCGAGCGCGAGCAGGCCCGACGAGAACGCGTCGAGCCAGGCCGCGTCGGCCTCGGGCAGCGCGAGCGCGAGCGTGCAGCCGAGGGGGCGGGCACCGATCGCGGCGAGGTCGGAGAGGTTCACCGCGAGCGCCTTGTGGCCGAGCGCCGCCGGATCGACGTCGGCGAAGAAGTGCCGCTCCGCCACGAGCATGTCGGTGGAGACCGCGAGCAGCTCGGGGCCGCCCGCGTCGAGCAGCGCGCAGTCGTCGCCGATGCCGAGCGCGACGCCGGGCGCGGGCGGCGCCGCGCGATCGAAGAACCGGCGGATCAGCTCGAACTCGCCGAGGCCGGGCACCGCGCCGCTCCGTGGACCGCCGGGGCCGGCCGCGCCCGCGCTCAGCGCGGGCGGATCTCGGTCGGACGGGCGCGCACGGCCACCTTGTCGAGCACGCCGTTGATGTACTTGTAGCCGTCGGTCCCGCCGAAGGTCTTGGCGAGCTCGACGGCCTCGTTGATGACGACGCGGTACGGGATCTCGAGGTGACGCGTCAGCTCGAACGCGCCGACCAGCAGCGTCGCGTGCTCGACCGGAGACAGCTCGGCCACGCGCCGGTCGAGGTGCGGCTCGATCTGGGCGTGCAGCGCGTCGATCTCGCGGATCGAACCGTGCAGCAGCTCCTCGAAGTGCTCGCGATCGGCCTTGTCGAAGTTCGGCGAGGTGGCGACGAGGTGCGCCTCGATCGCCCCGGCATCCTCCTTCGACAGCAGCCACTGGTACAGCCCCTGCATCGCGAGCTCGCGCGAACGCCGTCGCGCGCTCTTGGGCGGCGTGCGCTCGTCGGGGCCGCGCGGCGGACGGGGGGGGCGTTCGGTGGCGGTCATCGGGTGGCGGTCATCGGGCGGCGGCTCTCGAGACGGTCTCAGGCCTCGTCGTCGTCGTCGTCGCCCGACAGCGTCGCGAGCGACGCGGCGAGGTTCGCCATCTCGACCGCGACGCGCGCCGCGTCGGTGCCCTTCTCCTTCGTGCGCGCATTCGCCTGCTCGTCGGTGTCGACGGTCAGGATCGCGTTGGCGACCGGCACGCCGTGGTCGAGCGACACGCGCATCACGCCCTCGGCGCTGCGGTCGGAGACCACCTCGAAGTGGTAGGTCTCGCCACGCACGACGGCACCGAGCGCGACCAGCGCGTCGAACTGCTCGGTCTGCGCGAGCTGGCGCAGCGCGATCGGGATCTCGAGGGCGCCGGGCACCGCGCAGACGAACACGTCGTCCTCGGCGACGCCGAGGCGGCCGAGCTCCTGCAGGCAGGCGTCGCGCAGCGCGTCGCAGATCGGCGCGTTGAAGCGGGACTGGACGATGCCGACGCGCAGCCCCTCGCCGTTCAGATCCGCGTTGAAGACCTCGATGTCCATGCCCGTCCTCACGGCTGGGATTCGAAACCCACGACCTGCAGGTCGTAGCCCGTCATGCTCGGCATGCGCCGCGGCGCCGTCAGCAGCCGCATCCGCCCGACGCCGAGGTCGCGCAGGATCTGCGCGCCGACGCCATAGGTACGCAGGTCCATCTTGGCCGCGCGGCGCGGCCGCGCGGCGGCGGCGGCCGGCGAGAGCGACGCCTCGAACTGCGACAGCAGCCGCTCGCCGTCCTGCGCGCAGTTCAGCATCACGACGACGCCTGCCCCGTGCGCGGCGATCGCCTCGAGGGCTCGGTGCACAGACCACGCATGGCGGCCCCGCTCCACGTCGAGCAGGTCGAGCACGGTGAGGGGCTCGTGCACGCGCACCAGCACCTCGTCGTCGGGGCCGAATTCGCCGCGCAGCATCGCGACGTGCGGCGATCGGCTCGGCGCGTCGCGGTAGACGATCATGCGGAACGGGCCGTGCGGCGTACGGACCTCGCGTTCGCCGATGCGCTCGACGAGGCTCTCGGTCGCGCTGCGGTACTGGATCAGGTCGGCGATCGTGCCGATCTTCAGGCCATGCTCGCGCCCGAACTCGACCAGGTCCGGCAGCCGCGCCATCGTGCCGTCGTCCTTCAGGATCTCGCAGATGACGGCGGCGGGCGTCAAGCCGGCGAGCTTCGCGAGGTCGCAGCCGGCTTCGGTGTGCCCCGCGCGCATCAGCACGCCGCCCGGCTGAGCGGCGAGCGGGAAGATGTGGCCCGGCTGCACGAGGTCCTCGGGGCGCGCGTCCGCCGCGACCGCGGCCTGCACGGTGCGGGCGCGGTCGGCGGCCGAGATGCCGGTGGTGACGCCCTCGGCGGCCTCGATCGAGACGGTGAAGTTGGTGCCGTGCGGCGCACCGTTGACCTGCACCATCGGCTGCAGGTTCAGCTGCCGGCAGCGCTCGGCGGTCAGCGTCAGGCAGATCAGGCCGCGGCCGAAGCGGGCCATGAAGTTGATCGCCTCGGGCGTCACGAAGTCGGCGGCGAGCACCAGGTCGCCCTCGTTCTCGCGGTCCTCCTCGTCGACGAGGATCACCATGCGGCCGGCGCGCAGCTCGGCGACGATCTCGTCGGTCGAGGCGATGGACGCGGCCGGGCCCGGTGACGGGACGGGATGCAGGGGCTGGACGGCGGGCGGGGACATGGCGGGCTCCACCGGCGACGGGACGGCCGGACGGCGTCGCGGATCTTACCGGATTCGCCATTGTCCCCGAGGAACACGCACCGCTACACTGCGCCGCGCCCGCGGCCGCTTACACTGCGGCCCCCACCGGACCGCCCGGCGCGCCGGGCCCCATGCACCCAGGAGACCCCGATGCCGATGAGACCCTCCCGCCGCGCCGCATCGATGGCGATCGCCGCGGGCACGCTCGCCGCCGCGCTGCCCCTCGCGCGCGCGCAGGCCTTCCCTTCGAGGCCGATCCGCCTGATCTGCCCGTTCCCGCCCGGCGGAGCGGTCGACATCGCATCGCGCGCGATCGCGGCCGAACTGTCGAAGACGATCGGCCAGCCGGTCAACGTCGAGAACCGGCCCGGCGCGGGCGGCAACATCGGCGGCGCCGAAGCGGCCCGCTCGGCGCCCGACGGCCACACGATCTTCATGACGACGAGCGGCATCCAGGCGATCAACCCGGTGCTGTACTCGAAGATGCCGTTCGATCCGGCCAAGGACCTGGTGCCGGTCGCGGCGCTGGTGTCGCTGTCGAACGTGCTGGTCGTCCACCCGTCGGTGAAGGCGAACTCGGTGCAGGAGCTGGTCGCGCTGGCGAAGGCGCAGCCGAGGTCTCTGAACTGCGCCTCGAGCGGCAGCGGCACGAGCATCCACATGTCGCTCGAGATGTTCAAGCAGCTGACGAAGACCGACATCGTCCACGTGCCCTACAAGGGCAGCGCACCGGCGCTGACCGACCTGCTCGGCGGGCAGGTGCAGCTGATGTTCGACAACATCCCGTCGTCGCTGCCTCACATCAAGGGCGGCAAGCTGCGCGCGCTCGCGACCACGGGCGCGAAGCGCGACCCGGCCCTGCCCGAGCTGCCGACGATCGCCGAGGCGGGCGTCGCAGGGTACGAGTCGGGCGTCTGGTTCGGGCTCGCGGCGCCGGCGGGCACGGCGCGCGAGATCGTCTCCAGGCTCGCCGCCGAGGCGATCAAGGGCACGCAGTCGCCCGAGTTCGTCAAGCGGATGACCGAGCTGGGCTACGTGATCATCGGCGCCGGTCCCGACGCGATGGCCGAGATGACCCGTACCGAAGTCGCCCGCTGGGGCCCGATCGTCAAGGCCTCGGGCGCCACCGCCGACTGACGGCGGTCGCGGCGCGGCGGCCGGCGGCCGGCCACCCGGCGGCCGGCCGCCGCAGCGACCGGTGGCGCACGTCGCCCGCATCCGGCCGCCCGTCCCCCTGGCGGGACGGCCGGACGGGGCACCGCCTACACTGGCACCGTTCCGTAGTGGTGCCCATGTCCCCACGATTCCGCAGAACCGACCGCGCCAAGCAGGCGTCCGACGAGTCGCCCGTGCCCGACGCGCCCGGCGCAGAGGAATCGTTGCCTCTGCCGGGCACGCGGCCGCGGATCGCGATGCCCATCCACCTGCCCGCGGCCGCCGCGGCCAGCGTGATGGTCGCGCACGTCGCGTTCGCCTTGGTGCTGTGGGCAAAGGGCTGGACCCCGTCTCAATTCGAAGCCCTCGCGCTCAGCGCCGCGATCGGCCTGGCCATCTCCGGCGGTATGCTCTGGGGCGTCGGCGCGTGGCTCGGCCGCCGGATCGACCGGATCATCCACGTGCTCGAGCGCACGCAGGTCGGCGACTACACCCAGCGCGTCGACTCCGGCCTGCACGACGACATCGGCATGCTCGCGCGCCGCGTGAACCTGCTGGTCGCCACCTCGGCCGCGCGCGACAAGCGGATCTTGGAGTCGGCGCTGTCCGACCCGCTGACCGGCCTGCCGAACCGCACGCTGCTCTCCGAGCGGATCCGCCACTGGCTCGCGATGTGCCGGCGCAGCCGGGCCCCGTTCTCGGTGGCGGTGCTCGACCTCGACCGGTTCAAGTTCATCAACGACACGCTCGGCCACGCGACCGGCGACACGGTACTGGTCGAGGTCGCCAACCGGCTGCGCAACGCGGTCCGCGAGAGCGATACCGTCGCGCGGCTCGGCGGCGACGAGTTCGTGCTGCTGCTCGCAGGCGGCGAGGTCGCGGCGCGCGAGGTCGCGGCCCGGATCGTCGACGCGATGAAGGCGCCGCTGCACCACCGCGACCAGCTGATCGACATCGGCGTGTCGATCGGCATCTCGATCCATCCGCAGCACGGCGCCGACGACCTGACCCTGCTGCGCCACGCCGACACTGCGATGTATCGCGCCAAGCGCCGGCGCGCCGGCGTCGAGATCTTCGACGGCGAGCAGCAGCAGGAGGTGAGCCGCAGCTACCTGTCGATGCTCGGCGAGCTGCGCACCGCGCTCGAGGGCGGCCAACTGGTGCTCGACTACCAGCCGAAGCTCGACCTCACCAGCGGGCTGATCGTCGGCCTCGAGGGCCTGGTGCGCTGGCACCATCCGACTCGCGGCCGCGTGCCGCCCGGCGAGTTCATCCCGTTCGCCGAGCAGACCGGCTTCATGCGCGACATCACCCGCTGGGTCGTCACCGAGGGGGTGCAGTTCGCGGGCGAGCTCGCGACTCGCAACCTGCAGGTGAGCGTGTCGGTCAACGTCTCGGCGCAGGACATCGAGAACCCGGCGTTCTCCGGCGGCATCGCCGACGTGATCCGCGCGCTGCGGCTCGAGCCCGGCCGACTGACGCTGGAGATCACCGAGAGCGGACTGCTGAGCGAGACCGAGAACGCGCTGCGCAACCTGCAGTCGATCGCGGCGCTCGGCGTGCGGCTGTCGGTCGACGACTTCGGCACCGGC
>JADCHE010000103.1 GCA_020248665.1 Burkholderiales bacterium
AGGCCTACGCGCAGCTCGAGGAGGCGATCGTCACGATGCAGCTGCGCCCCGGCAGCGCGGTCTCGGAGGCGATGCTGGCGGAGCGGCTCGGCATCGGCCGCACCCCGATCCGCGAGGCGCTGCAGCGGCTCGCGCGCGAGCACCTGGTCGTGGTGCTGCCCCAGCGCGGCATCCTCGTCTCCGAGATCGACGTCAAGCGGCAGCTGCGGCTGCTCGAGGTGCGCCGCGAGGTCGAGCGGCTGATCGTGCGCAGCGCCGCGCGTCGCGCGACGCCGTCCGAACGGGAGGAGTTCGCGCAGCTCGCCGCGTCGATGTACCGCGCGGCCGAGCGCAACGACGCGAAGACCTTCGTGCGCGGCGACAAGCGCTTCAACGACCTGTGCCTCGCGGCCGCGCGCAACGAGTTCGCGGCCGGCGCGATGAGCCTGATGCACGGCCTCGCGCGCCGCTTCTGGTACCTGCACTACCGGCAGGCCGCCGACCTGCCCGAGACCGCGCGGCTGCACGCGGACACCGCCCGCGCGATCGCCGACGGCGACGAGGCGGCCGCGGCGAAGGCGCTCGACGCGCTGCTCGACAGCATCGAGACGTTCACGCGGGCGACGGTGTCGACGGACTTCTAGCGCCACTCGGTGTCGGCGGTGCACGATGCCCGGCAGGGTGGCTCGTACAGCGCGGGCACCCCGAGACGGCAGCCGCGCAGGCGGGCGATGGGCCTCGATCCGGGAGCCGACCGGGAGGCGCCTGGGCACCGCCGACATGTGTTCCTTGACGGTCGCCTCCGACAGGGCGAGGCGCTGCGCGATCCGCTCGTCGGACGCGCCGTGCAGCACGAACCACGGTACCTCCGCCTGCCGGGCGGACAGGCCGAGTTCGGTCGCGGTCACCGCCCGCCCGCCGACCGCGTCGTCGTCGGGCTCATCCGTGACGCCGCCGGTCGGCGGTGCGCCGACTGCGAGCGTCACGCTGATCGCCGCGATGCCGTCCGCGAGATCGGCGGGATAGCCGCGCATGTGCACGCAGCTCGCGGCAAGCGCGTCGCGGACGTGCGGTTCGATTGCAGGGCCGACCCGCCAGCAGGCCGGTCGCGGGCCACGTGCGGCGCAGCCGCGCCGCCCGGTGTGGACCCACCCGACCCAGGTAGGGTTGCGCCCCGACGTGACCCGCCGCCCCTGGCGACACGCTCGATCGAGAGCCCCGACGATGCGGGCGACCGAGAGGACCGCCTTCGAAGGAGGTCCCTTCGCTCAGGCGACGCCGCGTACGGCCCCGCCCCAGTACCGCGCCCGTAGCGCCTTCTTGTCCGGCTTGCCCAGCCCGGTGACCGGCAGCGCGTCGACGAAGTCGACGCTCTTGGGCGCCTGCACCGGGCCCTTCGCCTCGCGCACGAGCGCGATCAGCTCGCCCGCCCCGACGCTCGCGCCCGGCCGCAGCACCACCACCGCCTTGACCGCCTCGCCCCACTGCGGATCGGGCACGCCGATGACGCCCGCGGCCGCGACCGCCGGGTGCGTCGTCAGCACGTCCTCGACCTCGCGCGGGAACACGTTGAAGCCGCCGGTGACGATCATGTCCTTGCTGCGGTCGACGATGTAGAGGAAGCCGTCGGCGTCCTGCCGTGCCATGTCGCCGGTGTGCAGCCAGCCGTGGCGGTAGGCGTGCGCGGTCTCCTCGGGCCGGTTCCAGTAGCCGGCGGTGACCAGCGGGCCGCGCACGCAGATCTCGCCGACCTCGCCCTGCGGCACCTCGCGGCCGTGCTCGTCGAGCAGCGCGACCCGGCTCGGCCCGATCGGCACGCCGCAGGACGAGAGCCGCTCCGGGTGGCGGTCGGGGTCGTGGTCGGCGCGGCGCAGCGCGGTGATCGCGTTGGGCGCCTCGGTCTGGCCGTAGAGCTGCATGAAGACCGGTCCGAAGCGGCGCACGCCTTCCGCGAGCCGCGCCGGCGAGATCGGCGCGGCGCCGTAGATCACGACCTCGAGCCCTGCGAGCGCGGCCGCGTCGAGCCCGGGCTCGTCGAGCAGGCGGTAGATCATCGTCGGAACGAGGAAGGTCATCGTCGCCCGGTGCTTCGCGACGAGCGCCGCGAAGCGCGACGCGTCGAAGCCGCGCTCGACGATCACCGTGCCCGAGCGCAGCAGCACCGGCGGCACGATCGCGCCGGCGGCGTGCGTGATCGGCGTGATGGCGAGGAAGCGCGGCTCGCGCGGCCAGTCCCACTCTGCGAGCTCGGTCATCGTCATCGTGACCCGCACGCGGTGCGTCGACATCACGCCCTTCGGGCGGCCCGAGGTGCCGCCGGTGTAGGTCAGGCCCGCGATGTCATCGGCGAGCGCGCGCGGCTCGAGCGGCGCGGGCGGGCGGGCGAGCGCGTCGGCGATCACGTCGTCGGCGAGGTCCGAGGGGCCGAGCGCGAGCAGCGCGAGGCCGGGCACCCGCCCGGCCAGCGCCTTCGCGCGCGCCGCGTGGCCCGCCGGGTCGAAGCACAGCACCCGGATCCCGGCGTCGCCGAGGATGTACGCGTGGTCGTCGGCCGAGCCGAGCGGATGCATCGCGGTGATGCGCGCGCCCATCATCGCGGCCGCGGCGGTCACCAGCCACGCCTCGACGCGGTTGTCCGACAGCGTCGCGATCGCGGCGCCGCGCGCCAGGCCGCGCGCCTCGAAGGCCTGCACGAGGCCGGAGATCCGGGCGCCGAACTGCCGGTAGGTGAGGGTCGCGTCGCCGTCGACGAACGCGATCCGCTCGCCGCCCCGCTCGACCGCGCGGCACAGCAGGTGGCCGACGGTGCAGCCGTCGTAGAGCTCGGGGTGGTCCACTGCGGTGTCTCCTCGTCGGGCCGGCCGTCGTCGGTCGTCGGGCGCCCGTCGTCGCGCGCGGCTCAGCCGGCCGCCGGCTCCCTGTCCGCCGCGCCGAGCTCCTTCTGCATGATCACCGTGTCGAGCCAGCGGTCGAACTTCCAGCCGGTCGCGCGCATCGTGCCGGCGAAGCGGAAGCCGCAGCGCGCATGCAGCGCGATCGAGCCGGTGTTGTAGCTGTCGCCGATGATCGCGATCATCTGCCGGCAGCCGGCGAGCTCGCAGCGCGCCATCAGCGCGACCAGCAGCGTGCGGCCGACGCCGCCGCCGCGCGCGTCCTCGGCGACGTAGACCGAGTCCTCGACGGTGAAGCGGTAGGCGGGCCGGGTACGGAAGAAGTTGGCGTACGCGTAGCCGAGCACGCGCCCGTCGGCCTCTGAGACGAGGTACGGGAACCCGTGCTTCAGCACGTCGGCGCGGCGCGTGTGCATCTCCTCGACCGTCGGCGGCTCGAGCTCGAACGAGCCGGTGCCGTGGCGCACGTGGTGCGCATAGATCGCCTGGATCGCGGGGACGTCGTCGTCGGTGCTGTCGCGAAGGGTCGTGCTCATGCGGGCGAGTCTAGCGGATGGCCCCGCGCGCGTGCGCGCCGGCGTGGCCGCCCCCTGCAGGCCGCGGTTCCGATCCGCGCGGGACGCCGCGCCCGGCGGGCGCGGGCGCGTGCACACTCGGCGCATCGCGTTCCCGCAGGCCGCCCGATGGATGCTCCGCTCGTCTACCGTTTCGCCGGCATCACCCCCGTGATCGACCCCGACGCCTGGATCCATCCGAGCGCCGTGCTGATCGGCGACGTGATCGTCGGGCCGCGCTGCTACGTCGCGGCCGGCGCGGTGATGCGCGGCGACTTCGGGCGGATCGTGCTCGAGGCCGGCGCGAACCTGCAGGACAACTGCGTGGTCCACTCGCTGACCGACTTCGACACGGTGATGGAGGCCGACAGCCACATCGGCCACGGCGCGGTGATCCACGGCTGCCGGATCGGGCGCGACGCGCTCGTCGGCATGAACGCGGTGGTGATGGACCGCGCGGTCGTCGGCGAGCAGGCGGTGGTGGCGGCGATGTCGTTCGTGAGGATCGGCGCGACGGTGCCGCCGCGCACGCTGGTCGCCGGGATCCCGGCGAAGGTGGTGCGCGAGCTGTCGGACGAGGAGGTCCGCGGCAAGCACGCGGGGACGCTGCTCTACCAGGAGCTCGCCGCACGCAGCGCCGGGACGATGCAGGCGGTGCGGGCGCTCGAGGCGCCCGAGGCGGACCGCGCGCGCAGCGACTGGGCGGAGGTCTTCGCTCGGCTCGGCGTGAAGGGCTGACCACGGCCTTTCGACGATTCTTCGACGGGCCGTCGACACGCCTTCGACGCGCGGCCGGCTACGCTGGTCTCCGTGGCCTCGCCGAGCGCCGCGCTCGACCGCATGCCCGCCTCCCGCCTCCTCTCCTCCCGATACGCCGGCGCCCGCGACGACCTCCGGTCGCGGCGCGGGTTCCCCGCCAGCCGCGTCGCGGCGGGGCTGGCCGTCGCGACGCTCGCCGGCGCCGTGCTGCTGCGCCTCGTGCTCAACGCGCTGCTGCCGCTCGCCGACACCACCGAGGCGCGCTACGGCGAGATCGTGCGGGTCGGCCTCGAGAACGGGTTCTGGCTGATGCCCCACGCGGCGCCGGGCGTGCCCTTCTTCGCGAAGCCGCCGGCCTCGACCTGGGCCTCGATGCTGGCCGGCACGCTGCTCGGCCCGACCGAGGCCGCGCTGCGGCTACCTTCGACGCTGCTCGCGCACGCCGGCGCGGCGATGGTCGCGTGGCTCGTCCGCGGGCCCGGTCGCGGCGCGCCCGGTGGTGCGCTTCTTGCGGCGGCCGTCCTCCTCACCGCGCCGTTGGGGTTCGTGATCGCGGGGGCGGTGATGACCGACGCGGTCCACGTGTTCGCGGTCACCGTCGCGATGACCTGCGCGACCGCGCTGCTGGTCTCGCCCGAGGCGGACCGCGGCCGGTGGCGGCTCGTGATGTGGGCGGCGATCGGCACGGGCACGCTCGCCAAGGGTCTCGCGACGGTCGCGCTCGCGCTGCTGCCGATCGTGCTGTACGGCCTCGTCGTCCGCACGCCGCTGCGCACCGCGCGCACCTTCGTGTCGCTACCCGCGCTCGGCCTCGCGCTGCTGGTCGCGCTGCCGTGGTACCTCGCCGCCGAGGCCCGGTTCCCGGGCTTCCTGCGGTACTTCCTGGTCGGCGAGCACCTGCAGCGCTTCCTCGAGCCCGGGTGGACGGGCGATCGGTACGGCAACGCCCACCGAGCGCCCATCGGCATGATCTGGGCGTACGCCGCGGCCTCGGCCGGCCCGTGGCTGCTCGCCGCTCTCGTGCCCGCCCGACGCGGGCCGGCGGCGGATCCGACGGTCCTCGGGACGGGGTCTCCGGGCGCCGCGTGGTGGGCGTGCTGGATGCTCGCGCCGCTGCTGCTCTTCACGTTCGCGCGCAACATCATCTGGACCTACGCCGTGACCGCGCTGCCGCCGTTCGCGGTCTGGCTCGGCCTGCGCCTCGGTCGCGCGACCCCGGGCCGCCGCGCCGCGGTGGCGGCGCTCGCGCTCGCCTGGGTCGGCGTGCTCGCCGTCGCGGCCCCGCGCCTCGTCGACCGCGTCGGGCGCAACTCGGCGCGCGCGCTGCTCGCGCAGGCGGACCGGCTCGATCCGCAGCGCCGGCTCCCGCGCGTCGTGCCGGGGGCGCTGAAGTTCTCGGGCGCGTTCTACTCGGACGGCCGGGCGTGCACGTCAAATGCGGACGCAGCCGCGCAGTGCGATGTCGGGGGCGAGGCGTACGTGATCGTGCGACCCGACGACGCGGCGCGTGCCGTGCAGGCGGGGGCCGGTCGCATCGTGGCCGAGTCCGGCCGCCACGTGCTCGTTCACCGCGGAGCACCGCGATGAACGCGCCCGAGCACGCGCATCGCGGGCCGCTCGTGTCGGTGGTCGTGCCGGCCTACGACGAGCGCGAGCTCGTCGGCCCCTTCCTCGAGGCGCTGCAACGGGTGCTGCGGGCCGAGGGCATCGACGCGGAGCTGCTGGTCGTCGACGACGGCAGCAGCTACGGCACCGCGGACGCGGCGCTCGCCGCCGCCCGGTCGGCACGGGTGCGCGTCGTGCGGCTGTCGCGCAATTTCGGCAAGGAAGCGGCGCCGTCGGCCGGTCTGGCGTTCGCGCAGGGCGACGCGGTGGTACTGATGGACTGCGACTTCCAGCATCCTCCGGAGGTGGTGCCGACGTTCGTCGCGCGCTGGCGCGAGGGGTGGGACATGGTCTACCGGCGTCCGCGCCACCCCGCGCGACGAGGGCTGGGTCGCGCGGCTGCTGCGCGAGGCCTTCCATCGTTTCGTCGGCCGCTCGGACCGGGTCGAGCTGCCGCGCGGCGTCGGCGACTTCAGCCTGCTCGACCGGCGCGTCGTCGACGCGCTGGACCGCTTCCCGGAGCGAGAGCGGCTGATGATGGGACTGTACGCGCTCGTCGGCTTCAGGCAGACCGGCGTGCCCTACGAGGAGCGCCCGCGCGGGGCTGGGCACACCCGCTTCGGGCCGCTGCGGCTGATGCGGCTCGCCGCGACCGGCGTGACCTCGTTCTCGACGCTGCCGCTGCAGGTCTTCGGGCTCGGCGGGGTCGTGGTGTCGTTCGCCGCGTTCGCGTACGCGTTCTGGATCCTGTTCGAGTGGACGGTATTCGGGCAGGAGATCAGCGGCTTCGCGACGCTGGCCACGGTGAGCCTGCTCTTCGGCGGACTGCAGATGCTGTCGGTCGCCGCGCTCGGCGCGTACGTCGGGCGGATCTACCGCGAGGTGAAGGCGCGTCCGCTCTACATCGTCGACCGGATCGACGACGCCGCGCCGACCGCGGCCGCGCCGCACGAGGACGCCCGCGCGCGGCGGGCCGCGCGGGGGTCGACGGAGTGATCGCCGCGCCGCGGCGCGTCGTCGTGTGCGCCGACGACTTCGGGCTCGGCGACGCGATCGACGAGGGCATCGTCGGCCTCGCCGCGAGCGGCCGGATCGCCGCGCAGTGGACCGTCTTCGAGCTGCTGCGGGGGGGGGGGGCGCCGGACTTCGTCGACACCCACCGGCACGTGCACGTGCTCGCGCCGGTGCGCGAGGCACTGCTCGCGGTCTCGTCGCGCAGTGCGCCCGGGGTCCCGGTGCGCAACCTGCATCCGTCGTTCGGCCCGCGCGGCTCGCTCGGCAAGCGCGGGGTGCTGCGGCTCGCCGGCGCGTGTCCGCTCGAGGCCCGGCTGCGCGAGACGGGCCGGCTCGCGAACGCGGCCTTCGGCGGGCTGCAGTCGTTCCACGACGTCTCGCGGGTGCCGGCCGACTGGATCGCGATGCTCGCGCGCGCGCCCGACGGCGCGCTGGTTGCGACCCATCCGGCGTCCCGCGCCGACCCCGCCGATCCGATCGGCGCGTTCCGCGAGGCCGAACGCGACTGGCTCGCGTCCGACGGGTTCGTCGAAGCCTGCGGGAAGGCCGGGGTCCGGCTCGCGACGCTGCGGGAGATCGCGCCGGCCGCGAAGCGCTGAGCGGGGCGGGCGGCCGCGCGCGCGGTCGCTCAGGCGTTGACCAGCAGCCCGTCCTCGATCCGCGCCGCGCCCGCGCGCACCAGTTCGCCGACCGTCCACTCGCTCAGCGCCTCCACCGACATGCCGAGGTAGCGCCGGTTCGCCTCCATCGTCACCGTCACCGCGCGCATGCGCGCGGGCACCTCGTCGAGCGGGATCCGCTCGACGTCGAGCAGCAGGTACTTCAGCAGCGCCTTGGCCGCGTAGCGCGCGTTGTTCGCCGGGTCGGCCGCGAGCCGCTCGAGCCGCTGGCGTGCGGTGCGCAGCGCGCCGCGCACGTCGGTGAACATCGGGCCGTGGCCGGGCAGCACGACGGCGACGTCGAGCGCGTCGATCCGCTCGAGCATCGCGCGCTGCTCGGCGAAGCCGGACTCGCCCTCGAGCTCGGGGAAGATGATGCCGAAGCCGCTCGCCCACAGCACGTCGGCCGAGATCAGGATCCGCTCCGACGCGCAGTGCAGGATCACCGAGTCGGGGTCGTGCCCGGGCGCGGCCATCACGCGCCACGAGAGGCCGCCGAGCTCGACCGTCGCGCCGTCCTCGAGCGTGCCGTCGAAGCCGAAGCGCTCGCAGCGCTGGCCGGTCGAGCCGAAGGTGAGGCCCTCGCCCCAGTCGCGGACCGCGTCGGCGCTCGCCTCGGGGATCAGCGTGCGCGGGCCGTAGGCGGCCTGCAGCGTCGCGTTGCCGCCGCAGTGGTCGCTGTGCAGGTGCGTGTTGACGACCAGGTCGAGCGGTCGGTCGCCGAGCGCGTGGCGCACCAGCGCGAGGGTGAGCTCGCGGTGCTTGACGTAGCCGGTGTCGACCAGCGCGGCGCGCCGGCCGTCGTCGAGCAGGACGCCGTTGGCCGACAGCCAGTCGCGCTCGACGAAGCGCACCGAGGGCGGCAGGCGCACGCTCACCGCACCTCCTCCATCGGGGCCGTCAGCAACCGGGTCGCGCGGACGAACGCCTCGTCGAGCGCGGGGCTGCCGCTGTAGAACACCTTCACGCGGCCGATGCCGAGCGAGATCATCAGCCGCGGCGACATCGGCATCTGCACGAAGCGGATCCGCTGCACCTGGGTCCACTCGATCTCGCGGCCCATCCAGCCGAGCTGGCGCACGCCGGTCGCGTCGACGACGGTGCGGCCGAACAGCAGCATCGGCATCGGCCACAGCAGCGCGATCGCGATCGCGGCGGCGGCCGCCAGCCGCGTCGCGTCGAACGGGTCGGGCGAGGTCGCGAGCATCCGGGCGCCCCAGCCGAGCAGGCCGGCGACCAGCACCGCGGCGAGCACGCGGGTGAGCGGCCGGTAGGTCGGGCCCGAGACCGGGGTCGCGAACGCGTTCGCGAGCGCGTCGAGCCTCGGGTTCAACGCGCGGCGGCGCGGTGCACGCCGTCGGGCAGGGCCTGCGCGCGCAGCATCGCCGGCGAGCGGAACACCTCGTCGCCGCGCAGGTACGCGACCGCGGCGTCGGTCATGTCGAAGCCCCAGAAGAGCTGGTCGTCGACCGCGATCGTCGGCACGCCGAAGACGCCCAGCTCGATCGCCTCCTCGGTGTTCCGGCGCAGCGCGTCCTTGACGTCGGCGCGCGCGATCTCGGCGTCGGGGTCGTCGACGCCGAGCGAGGCGCACAGTGCGGCCCACGGTCCCTCGTCGGTCGGCAGCTGGCCGTCGACCCACACGTAGCGGAACAGCGACTGCACGACGTCCGGGTCGTTGCCCAGCGCGATCGACAGCCGCAGCATCGGCAGCGGGTTGAACGGGTGCGCGTGCGGCAGGTTCAGCGGGATCTGGTGCGAGTGCGCGAGCCAGACCACCTCGCGGAAGGTCTGCACCTTCTTCGGCGGGATCTCGGCCGGGCCCTTCTGGCCGAAGTGGTTCAGCAGCCCCGCGAACAGCACCGGCTTCGGCTCGATCCGGGCGTAGCGCTCGAAGCGCGACAGCACGGCGCTCTGCAGGTAGGCGTACGGGGAGATGTAGTCGAAGTACCAGCGTGCGGTCTTCATCGCGTCGTCCGACCTCGGGTGTCGCCGGCGGCCGCCCCGGGTCCCGTCACCGCGCGGCGACCTCTCGCCTGCGGACGATCCGGGCCCAGACGGCGAGCCGCGCGTCGTCGGGCATCGTACCCCATCCGGCGATCTCGTCGAGCGTGCGCTGGCAGCCCTCGCACCAGCCGGTGGACGCGTCGATGCGGCACACCGAGATGCACGGCGAGCGGACAGGTCGGGCGGGGTCGTCGGGCGCGGGCGGCGGGACCAGGGCGGGGCGGGGTGCGGCGGACATCGCGGCGCAGTGTACGCGAGGCCCGCGGCGGCGTGCCGGACGCACCCGGTGCGATCGGGGTCGGCGGCCGATCCGCTGCTACCATCGCCCGACGCACGGCAGGAGACGACACCATGGGCAAAGACGACGGCGCGCTGCGCCAACAACGGCTGCTCGCGGACGCGGGCCGCTACCTCGCCGGCGGCGGCACCGGGCTCTTCGTGCTGCCCCCCGAGCTGAACCTCGTCGTCGACCGCGGCCGCGGCAGCCGCATCGTCGACGTCGCGGGCCGCGAGTACATCGACTACCACCTCGGCTCCGGTCCCGCGCTGCTCGGCCACGCCCATGCCGGCGTGGCCGACGCCGTCGAGAAGCGGCTGCGCCTGGGCAGCACCTACTTCTTCCTCAACGAGCCCGAGATCGAGCTCGCGAAGCGGCTGGTCGACGCGATCCCGTGCGCCGACTGCGTCCACTACACAGGCTCCGGCACCGAGGCGACCTACTACGCGCTGCGGATCGCGCGCGCGTTCACCGGCCGCACGAAGATCCTGAAGTTCGAGGGCGCGTGGCACGGCATGCACGACTACGGGCTCTTCGGCACCGTGCCGCAGGCCGCGTCCGACTACCCGCGCGCGAAGGCCGACTCGGTCGGCGTGCCCACCTCGATCGGCGAGCAGGTGCTGGTCACGCCGTTCAACGAGACCGCGGCTGCGGTCGCGATGATCGAGCGGCACTCGGCCGAGCTCGCGGCGGTGATCGTCGAGCCGCTGCAGCGGGTGCTGCGGCCCGAGCCCGGCTTCCTGCAGGCGCTGCGCGACGTCACCGCGCGGCACGGCATCGTGCTGATCTTCGACGAGATCGTCACCGGCTTCCGGATCGCGTGGGGCGGCGCGCAGCAGGCCTACGGCGTCGTGCCCGACCTCGCCTGCTACGGCAAGGCGATCAGCGGCGGCTACCCGCTCGCGGCGATCGCGGGTCGCGCCGACGTGATGGCGGTGCTCGACGCGCGCAACCGGCCGAAGGCCGAGGTGGTGTGGGCGACCAACACGCTGAACGGCAACCCGATCTGCGCGGCCGCCGGCGTCGCGGCGCTCGAGGCGCTGGCGGTCCCCGGCACCTACGAGCGGCTCGCGCGGATCGGCGCCCGGCTGCGCGAGGGCATCGTCGCCGCGGGTGCGCGGCACGGCTTCGACGTGCAGGCCCCGGGGGAGGACGCGGTGTTCGGCGTGCGCTTCACCTCGCGCCGGCCGCTGCGCACCTGGACCGACGCGATCACCGCCGACACCACGCTCGGATGGAAGTGGGCGATGGAACTCCTGAAGCGCGCGCTGCTGGTGAACCCGAACGAGAAGTTCTACGTGTCGACCGCGCACACCGACGCGGACGTGGACCACACGCTCGGCGTGGTCGACGAAGCGTTCGCGACGCTGGCGCGCTGAGGACCGGCGCAGGGCGCCGACCGATCCCCGCGGGGCGGGGTGCGCAGGGCCCGGCTGCCCCCTTCGGCGCGTGCCGCCCGGGCCGCGACGTTCAGGCCGCGACCTTCGCCGCCGCGTCGGCCCGCTTCGCGGCGAGCGCATTGCCCACGCGCGACGAGGACTTGCGTCCCAGGATCCCCGAGATCCACTGCCCGACGTCGACCACGGTGTCGAGGTCGACCCCGGTCTCGATGCCCAGCCCGCGGAACAGGTACAGCAGGTCCTCGGTCGCGACGTTGCCGGTCGCGCCCTTCGCGTACGGGCAGCCGCCCATGCCGGCGACCGACGCGTGGAACGTCGAGACGCCCATCTCGAGCGCGGCGTACGCGTTCGCGACGGCCATGCCGTAGGTGTCGTGGAAGTGCGCGGACAGCCGGCCGATCGGCACGACCCTGAGCGCCGACTCGAACGCGGCCTGCGTCGCGCGCGGCGTACCGGTGCCGATCGTGTCGGCGATGTCGATCATGTCGGCGCCGAGGTCGGCGAAGCGGCGCACGATGTCCTCGACCGCCGCGGGCGTCACCTCGCCCTGGTACGGGCAGCCGAGCGCGACCGACACGCTCGCGCGCACGCGCATCCGGTGTTCCTTGGCGGCCTTCGCGACCGGCTCGAAGCGCGCGACCGACTCGGCGATCGAGCAGTTGATGTTCCGCTGCGAGAACGCCTCGGACGCGGCGCCGAAGATCACCACCTCGTCGGCCTTCGCCTCGAGCGCGCCCTCGAAGCCCTTCATGTTCGGGGTCAGTACCGAGTAGGTGACGCCGGGCTTCCTGACGATGCGCCGCATCAGCTCGGCCGAGTCGGCCATCTGCGGCACCCACTTCGGCGAGACGAACGAGCCGGCCTCGAGGTTCGGGAAGCCGGCTGCGGTCAGGCGGTCACACAGCTCGACGCGCACGTCGGTGGTGATCGGCGTCTTCTCGTTCTGCAGCCCGTCGCGCGGGCCGACCTCGATCAGCGCGACGCGCCTGGGCAGGGACGTGGACATCGTGGAGGCTCCTTCAGTAGCCGCGTGTACGGTCGACGACGCCGCCGACGGCCTCGCCCCGAGCGAGCGCGGCCAGCTTGGCGGCGACCTGCGCGGCCGAGACCGCGACCTGCGTCGGGCCTGAGACGTGCGGCGTCACGTGGATCCGCGGATGGTGCCAGAACGGGTGCGAGGCCGGCAGCGGCTCCTCGCGGAACACGTCGAGCGTGGCGCCCGCGAGCCGCCTCGTGTCGAGCGCGGCGATCAGGTCCGCGTCGACGACGAGCGCGCCGCGCGCGATGTTGATCAGCCAGCCGTCGGGCTTCAGGCGCGACAGCGCGTCGGCGTCGATCAGGTCCTCGGTCTCGGGCGTGCGCGGCGCGAGCAGGATCAGCACGCGGGTCGCCGCGAGGAACGCGTGCCACCCGTCGGCGCCGTGCAGCACGTCGACGCCGTCGATCGACCGCGGGGTCCGCGCGTAGCCGCGCACGGTGAAGCCCGCCGAGGCGAGGCGGCGCGCGACGTGCATGCCGAGCACGCCGACGCCGAGCACGCCGACGGGCATCTCGTCGCGCGGGATCGGCGCGTGCTCGACCCAGCGCGCGGCCGCCTGGTGCGCCGCGTACTCGTCGAAGCGGCCAGCCAAGCGCAGCAGCTCGTGCAGGCAGTAGTCGGCCATCAGCTCGGCCATGCCCGCGTCCTCGAGCCGGACGACGGTCAGCGCCGGCGGCATGCCCGGATGCCGCAGCAGCCCGTCGACGCCGGCGCCCGCCGAGAAGAAGCCGCGCAGTGCGCGATGCCGCGCGAAGAAGTCCGCGGGCGGCGACCAGCCGACCGCCCAGTCGGCGACGAAGGCTTCGGTCGCGACCTGCGCGGCGTGCGCCGGGTCGCGACCGTCGGGCGAGCCGGCGTCGACGAGGACGGTCGCGCCGGGCAGTCGGGTGGCGAGCTCGCGCCGCCACGCGAGGCCGGCCCCGGGTTCGGAATGGGCGACGACGATGCGCATCGCGCCGATCATAGGCGATCGGCGCGACCGGCTACCATCGGGCGTTCCGACAGAGGAGACCCCAGCATGAGCCGACCCCTCGACGACACGCCGCGCGCTCGTCAGCACGCCCTCGCGCGCCGCCGCGCGCTCGCCGCCGCCGCGGGCCTCGCCGCCGCGTCCGCCGCGCCGCGCGCGCTCGCACAGTCCGACTGGCCCTCGAAGCCGGTGCGCATCGTCGTGCCCTTCGCCGCCGGCGGCACCACCGACATCGTGACCCGCACGATCGCCGAGCAGCTCGGCCCGGTGCTCAAGCAGACCCTCGTCGTGGAGAACCGCGCGGGCGCCGGCGGCAACGTCGGCGCCGAGGCGGTCGCTAAGTCGGCGCCCGACGGCTACACCTTCCTGATGGGCACGCCGGGCACGCAGGCGATCAACCAGTTCCTCTTCCCGAAGATGCCCTACGACACCGAGAAGGACCTGATCCCGGTGTCCTTCTGCGTGCGCGTGCCGAACGTGATGATCGTGCCGCCCTCGCTCGGCGTGAAGTCGATCGACGATCTGATCGCGCTCGCGCGCAGCAGGCCCGGCAAGCTCACCTACGGCAGCCCCGGCAACGGCTCGACCGGCCAGCTCTCCACCGAGCTGTTCAAGACCCGCGCGAAGATCTTCGTCACGCACATCCCGTACCGAGGCAGCGCGCCGATGCTGTCAGACCTGATGGGCGGGCAGATCGACATGTCGATCGACAACCTGCCGTCGGCGATCCCGCACATCCGCTCGGGCAAGCTGCTCGCGCTCGGCGTCACCTCGTCGACGCCGAACGCGCAGCTGCCCGACGTCAGGCCGATCGCCGCGTCGCTGCCCGGCTACGAGGCCGAGTCGTGGTTCGTGCTGGTCGCCCCGCGCGGCACGCCCGAGGCGATCGTGCAGCGGCTGTCGGCCGAGGTCGACCGGATCCTGAAGAAGCCCGAGGTGATCGAGCGCTTCCGCGGGCTCGGTGCCGAGCCGGTCGGCGGCACGCCGGCGGACCTCGCGAAGCACATCGCGGCCGAGACGAGGAAGTGGAAGGAGGTCGTCAGGATCTCCGGCGCGAAGGTGGACTGACATGGCCGACGACCGCATCGACAACCGCGTCACGCGCCTGCTTGGCGTGCGCTGGCCGATCGTGCAGGCGCCGATGGGCTGGATCGCCCGCGCGAGGCTGGCGTCGGCCGTCTCGAACGCCGGCGGCATGGGGATCATCGAGACCTCGTCGGGCGAGCTCGACGCGATCCGCGACGAGATCCGGCTGATGCGCACGCTGACCGACCAGCCCTTCGGCGTGAACATCGCGCTCGCCTACGTGCGCGACCCGGACATCGTGAAGTTCGTCGTCGACCAGGGCGTGCGTTTCGTGACGACCTCGGCCGGCGACCCGTCGCGCTACTGCGCCGAGCTGAAGGAGGCGGGCCTCACCGTCTTTCACGTGGTGCCGACGCTCAAGGGTGCGCTGAAGGCGGTCGAGGCGGGCGTGGACGGGCTGATCGTCGAGGGCGGCGAGGGCGGGGGCTTCAAGAACCCGCGCGAGGTCGCCTCGATGGTGCTGCTGCCGCTGGTGTGCGCGAAGGTCGGCGTGCCGGTGATCGCGGCCGGCGGCTTCTGCGACGGGCCGTCGATGGCCGCGGCCTTCGCGCTCGGCGCCGAGGGCGTGCAGATGGGCACGCGGATGCTGACCGCGGTCGAGTCCCCGGTGCACGACAACTGGAAGCGCGCGATCGTGGGCGCCGCCGAGACCGACACCGTCTTCCTGAACCGTGCCGGCCCCGGCCCGGCGTTGCGCGCGCTGCGCACCGAGCGCACCTCGCGGCTCGAGCAGGCGATCCCCGAGGGCGGCGTGCGCGGCGAGTTCGCGCGCGTGAAGGACCTCTACTTCGGCGGCGACATGGAGGCCGCGGTGCCCTTGACCGGGCAGATCTGCGGGCGGATCGAGTCGGTCGAGACGGTGGCCGACATCGTCGCCTCCACGGTCGCGGGGTTCCGCGAGACCGTCGGGGCGATGGCGCGGCGCTACGCGGCAGCCTGAGCCGCGCGGGTCGCGCGGGCGAGCGCGCCGCGCCGCTGCCCCGGGACGCGCCCCGCCCGGGTCCGGAGGCCGGCTTCTTGCGCGCGCCGCCCCGCGGCTCGCGCCGTCCCGCCTCGCGCGCGGCGCCCACCGCGCGGCGCGGCTCGTCCCGCAGCGCGCGACCCGTGGCATCGGCGTCCTCGACCGTCGCGCCGGCGCTGCCGACCGCGGCGTCGCTCGCGTGGACCGCGACGTCCGCGGGCGAGCGCGATGCCCGGGGGTCGGCGGGCGTCGCGGGGTCACGCAACGGAGCGTGCCGAGCGCATCTGCGCGAACGTGGGGCCTCGGGCGTCGTGCGGTCGCTCAGCGGGCCGAGCAGGATGCTTGCGCGGAAACGTCGGTCGACGGCCGTCGCGCTACCGGCGCGGGGGCGCGCCCGGTGCCCTCGAGAACGGCAGCGTCGACAGGTCCGCCGCCGCCGGTCCGGGACAGTCGACGTCAACGATCGCGGCCAGCCGCGGCGCGAACGCCGCGCGGAAGTGGTTCTTCGCCTTGACCACCAGCAGCCGCGTGCCGAACGGATCGATGCCGTGCAGCGCGAAGAAGCCCGGGTCGTTGGCCGCGCCGACGCCGCTCGTGACCACCACCGACACGCCGTCGACGTCGAGGACCGCACTCGGCCCGACGTCGACCGCCGCGCCGTGCTCCATCGGCCCGAGGTTCGCGAAGCGACCGTCGGTGAGCCGCAGCACGCGCGCGGCGACCGGCACGCCCGCGCCGAACGCGTCGCCGTGGCGCGCGCCGAGCACCAGCCGGATCGTCGCGCCGGGTCCGGCCGCACGGGCCCGCGCGACGAGCGCTGGATCGGCGAAGTAGGCGAACGCGACCGCGCCCGCGGGCAGCGCGGCCACCGGGCCGCCGGCCTCGCGCCGCATCGCGAGCAGCGTCGCGAAGAGCTCGGGCGTATCGGCGCCCCCACCCGACAGCGGGTTGTCGGCCGGGTCGGTCACCGCGGCCGGTCCGCCGGCGGCGAGCGCGCGCAGCAGGCCCTCGCGCGGCGACAGCAGTCGTGGCTCGAACTCGCCGGCCCGCGCGGCCATCGCTGCAGCGAGCCGATCGGCGACGCGCCGGGCCGCATGCTCGTCGTGCGCCCACGCCATCCCGGACGCGCCGCAGGTCGGCGTGTCCGAGTACGGGAAGCCGCCGAACAGCCCGGCTTCGGCCACTTCGCCGCCGCGCTCGGCCGCGCGCGCGAGCCCCTGCAGCGTACGCATCGGTTCGTCGTCGGTGCGCATGTTGAAGCTCGGCAGCAACCGCCGCAGCGGCACGATCGCGCCGTGGGCGCGCGGGCCGCCGTCGAGCCGCGCGGCGAGCGCGTCGAGCGCGCGCGTCGCGCTCGCGTGCATGTCGACGTGGGGGTAGGTGCGGTAGACCGTCGCGAAGTCGAGCAGCGGCGCGATCGCCTGATCCATGTTGCCGTGCAGGTCGAAGCTCGCGACCACGGGCACCGCGTCACCGACCTCGGCGCGGATCGCGCGGAGCGCGTCGAGCTCCGGTGCGTCGCGCGCGGTGGTGATCGCCGCGCCGTGCAGCGACAGGTACACGCCGTCGGGACGCGCGCGGTGCAGCCCGTCGAGCGTCTCGTCGAGCCAGTCGGCGAACACCGCCTCCTCGATCGGTCCGCCCGGCGAGGCCGACGCGCAGCGCAGCATCTCGACGCGCCAGCCGGGCCGCGCGGCGGCGACGTCGGCCACCGCACCAAGCTCGGTCGCGGTGCCGCGCGCGGCCGTGAGCGCCGCATCGCCACGCGCCCACTCGCGCAGCGCGAACGCGTCGCGGCCGGTGGTCGTCGGCGAGAAGCGGTTGCCCTCGAACCAGAGGCGTGCGACCGCGACGCGCGTCACCGTGCGCGACCCGCAGCCGCCCGCCGGGTGCTCACGCCGGCTGCGCCGCCGCGAAGCCCACCAGCGGCGCGCCCTCGGCGACCTGGTCGCCGACGCGGTAGAGCAGCCGCTCGACGATGCCGTCGGCGGGCGCCGCGATCGTGTGCTCCATCTTCATCGCCTCCATCACCAGCAGAGGCTGGCCGCGCTTCACCGTCGCGCCCGCATCGACCAGCAGCGAGATCACCTTGCCCGGCATCGGCGCGGTGAGGCCGCCGACCTCGTCGGCGTCGTCGCCGGCGTGCGCGAGCGGCGGCGCCCAGCCGAGCTGCCAGTGCGCGTCGGGCAGGAAGAGGTGCAGCGTCTCGCCGGCGAGCGCGACCGAGGCGTCGAGCCGCGCGTCGCCGGCCAGGCCGGTGATCCGCGCGCCGTCGCGGCGAAGGCCCGACAGGCAGGTGACCGCGTCGCCCGCGCGCACCGTCCAGCCGCCGAGTGCGTACTCGACCGACACCGGCAGCGACGCGTCGCCGTGCGTGAAGGCCAGCATGCGCGCGAGCGGCGCACCGACCCGGAAGCCGTCGGTGACCGACCACGGGTCCGCGTGCGCGGTCACCGACTCTGCGCTCAGCACCGCGGCGGCCGCGGCGGCGAGCACCTCCGGGCCGGGCGCGGCGGTCGGCGGCGCGAGGGCCTCGCGCTCGCGCTCGATCAGAGCGGTGTCGAGGTCGGCCTCGACGAAGGACCTTGCCCGCATCAGCCGGCCGAGGAAGTCGACGTTGGTCGACGGGCCGACCGCCTCGAAGCGCGCGAGCGCGTCGCGCATCCGCGCGATCGCCTGCGTGCGGTCCTCGCCCCAGACGATCAGCTTCGCGATCATCGGGTCGTAGTAAGGCGTGATCGCGTCGCCCTCGCCGATGCCGCTGTCGATCCGCACCGGTGCCGGCCGGCCCGAGGCGTCGGCACCGACCGTGAAGGCGGCGGCCGCCGGCGTGCGCAGGTGCACCAGCGTTCCGGTCGACGGCAGGAAGCCGCGGTCGGGATTCTCGGCGTAGATCCGCGCCTCGATCGCGTGGCCGTTAGCGCGCAGCTCGGACTGCTCGAGCGGCAGCCGCTCGCCGCGCGCGACGCGCAGCTGCCACTCGACGAGGTCGAGCCCGGTGATCATCTCGGTGACCGGGTGCTCGACCTGCAGCCGCGTGTTCATCTCCATGAAGTAGAACGCGCCCGACGCGTCGAGGATGAACTCGACCGTGCCGGCGCCGACGTAGCCGACCGCGCGCGCGGCGGCGACCGCGGCCTCGCCCATCGCGCGGCGCGTCGCCTCGGGCAGGCCCGGCGCGGGCGCCTCCTCGATCACCTTCTGGTGGCGCCGCTGCACCGAGCAGTCGCGCTCGAACAGGTACAGCGCGCCGCCGTGCGCGTCGCAGAACACCTGGATCTCGACGTGGCGCGGCTTGGTCGCGTACTTCTCGACGAGCACCGCGTCGTTGCCGAAGCTCGCCGCCGCCTCGCGCTTGCACGAGGCGAGTGCCGCGTCGAACTCGGCGGCCGCGCGCACGATCCGCATGCCCTTGCCGCCGCCGCCCGCGCTCGCCTTGATCAGCACCGGAAAGCCGATCTTCTGCGCCTCGGCCTTCAGCAGCGCCGGCGACTGGTCCTCGCCGTGGTAACCCGGCACCAGCGGCACGCCGGCCGCGGCCATCAGCCGCTTCGACTCGGCCTTGAGCCCCATCGCCGAGATCGCCGACGGCGGCGGGCCGACGAAGACCACGCCCGCGTCGGCGCAGGCCTGCGCGAAGCCCTCGTTCTCGGACAGGAAGCCGTAGCCGGGGTGGATCGCCTGCGCGCCCGAGCGTTTCGCGATCTCGAGGATCGCGTCGCCGCGCAGGTACGACTCGCGCGCGGGCGCGGGGCCGAGCCGGTAGGCCTCGTCGCAGGCGCGCACGTGGCGCGCGCCGGCATCGGCATCGGAGTAGACGGAGACGGTGCGCACGCCGAGCCGGCGCGCGGTGGCGGCGACGCGGCAGGCGATCTCGCCGCGGTTGGCGATCAGGATCTTCTCGAACATGGTCTCAGAGGAGCTTGAAGGCGCCGAGGATCAGCGCGGTCTGCGCGGTCAGCGCGGCGAGGGTCCACTTCACGAGGTCGGCCCTGGTCTCGGCGATGCGCTCGTTCGTCGCGGCGATGCGCGCGGACAGGTTGCGGTCGAGCTCCGCCAGCCGACCGGACAGGTTGCGGTCGAGCTCGGCCAGCCGACCGGACAGGCTGCGGTCGAGCTCGGCCAGCCGACCGGACAGGCTGCGGTCGAGCTCGGCGACGCGCTCGTTCGTCCGCGCGATGCGCTCGTTCGAGTCGGCGATACGGTCGGTGATCGCGGCCTGCAGCTCGGCCACATCGCGCTTGGTCGCGAGCACCTGCGCGTGCAGCCCGAAGCGCTCGTCGATCGCGCGGTCGAACTGCTCGACGACCTCGCGCGCCCGGTCGGGGGACACCCCTGCGGACAGCAGCGCGGCGAGCAGCGTGGCGTTGAACGACCCCATGCCCGCAGGCTACCAGCGCCCCCGCGACCGGGCAATTCGACCGGACGGCCGACCCCGCCGGTGGGGCGGAGCGGGCGCCGAACGTCTCGGCGGTCCGCCGCGGCGGGCCGTCGGCGAGCCTGTACGATCGACGTCCTCGCGACCTGTCCACCCGCCGCCATGACCGCCACGCCGACCTTCACCCGCGTCGTCCTGTTCACCGGCACCGACGGGCGCGCCCGCTTCCGCGAGGAGGCGGTGCCGCTCTCCGAGGGCACGCCGCAGTCGCGGCTGTCGGCGCTGATGGCTTCCGGCGGGCTGCAGCTGCGCGAGAGCCCGGTGGGCTTCCGCTCGCAGTTCCACGTCACCACGACGCCGCAGTGGGTCTTCATCCTCTCGGGGCGGATGGAGATCGGCCTGCAGGACGGCAGCTCGCGGGTCTTCGGCCCGGGCGAGCACTTCTACTCGGCCGACGTGCTGCCGGAGGGCGCGAGCTTCGATCCCGCGGTGCACGGCCACTGGAGCCGGCAGGTCGGCGACGCGCCGCTGCGCACGGCGTTCGTGCGGGGTTGAGCGCGATGGCCACCGCCGCGCCGCGCCACACCGCACCGTCGGACGCGCACGAGCGCGCGCTGTTCGTGCCGTTCGCGCGCGAGCTGGCCGCGGTCGCCGCCGCGGTGATCCGCCCGTACCACCTCACCCGCATCGCGGTCGACGCGAAGGCCGACGCGACGCCGGTCACCGCCGCCGACCGGCGCGCCGAGGAGGTGATGCGGGCGCTGATCATGCAGCGCTTCCCGGACCACGGCGTGCTCGGCGAGGAGTTCGGCGAGCACCTGCCCGGAGCCCGCTACCGCTGGGTGCTCGACCCGATCGACGGCACGAAGTCGTTCGTCGCGAACACCTTCCTTTTCGGCACGCTGATCGCGCTGCTGCGCGACGGCCGCCCGATCCTCGGCGTGATCGCGAGCCCACTGACCGGGCACGTGCTCGTCGGCACCGGCGACGCCGCATGGCTCGGCGACACGCGCGTCTCGGCCCGCGCGTGCCCGCGGATCGAGGACGCGACGCTGCTGACCACCGACCACTTCGCGGTCGGCCGCCACCACGACGGGCCGGCGTTCGAGGCGCTCGCCCGGCGGGCGCGGCTCTACCGGACCTGGGGCGACTGCCACGGCTACTTCCTCGTCGCCACCGGCGGTGCCGACGCGATGCTCGACCCGGTGCTGAGTCCCTGGGACATCATGGCGATCGTCCCGGTCGTCGAGGGCGCGGGCGGGCGCATCACCGACTGGCACGGCGACGACCCGGTGAGCGGCGCGTCGCTGGTCGCCACCGGCGACGCGACGCTGCACGACGCGGTGCTGGCCGCGCTCGGCCCGCCCCGCTGAAGCCCGCGCGGCCGGCGCTCCGGCCGCGACGGGGCCTCGGTGAGGCCGTCGCGCCTCGCCCGCGGCTCAGGACACCTCGATCCGGCGCTTGAGCTCGGGCGGGTTCGCGAAGGTCTTGCGGAACGCGTCCGCCCCCTCGCTCGCGAAGCGCACGCCCGCCTCCTTCACCGCGGTGTCGGGCACCTTCGACAGCGGCGTGTAGCCCGGGTGGTGGTGCTCGACGTACGGGTCGTTGCGCGCCGCGTTGTAGCACATGATCACCGTCCAGCGCCGGTTCGGCGACCGGTTCCGGTCGGAGCGGTGCATCACGTTCGAATGGAAGAACAGGCCGTCGCCCGGCTGCATCTCGACGTGGACGAGCTCCATCGTCTCGACCATCCGTGCGACGCGCTTCGGGTCGGCGCCGACCTGCTCGCCGGGCAGCACGCCGTGATCGACGCGCCCCGCGTGGTGCGAGCCGCGCAGCACCTGCAGGCAGCCGTTCTCCTTCGTCGCGCGGTCGAGCGACAGCATCATGCTCGCCATGTACGGGAACATGCAGCCGTTGTGGTACCAGTAGCCGTAGTCCTGGTGCCACTCCCACGCGCCGCCGTCGTACGGCTCCTTGGCGGTCAGCTTCGAGTGGTAGTGGTAGACCTCGCCGCCGAGCATCCACTCCATCGTGTCCACCACGCGCGGCGAGCGAGCGGCGAGGCCGTAGACGCTGTCGCCCGGGTGGTTCCAGGTCGCCATCCGCGTCGACTTGCCCTCGGCGTCGGTGCGGTCGTACAGGCTCGCGCGCAGCGCCGGGTCCTGCTCGATCGCGGCGCGCAGGATCGCGATCTCCTCTGCGTCGAACAGGGACTTCACGAGCACGTAGCCGTCGCGCTCGTAGGCGGCCTGCTGCTCGGGGGTGAAGATCGAGGGCATCGTCGCGGTCTCCGGTGCGCGGACCTCGCGGTCCGCCGTGGGCATCCTGCGATGGTCGGTGCCCGCGGGCCGGGGCGCAAGCCCGCGCGGCGTCCGGCGGAACCGGCCGCGCGACCGCTCGGCCGGCGGGCCCGCAGCGGGTCGCCGGGGCGCTTGCGTCGTCGGCGCGGGAGGTTGCCACGCGAGGTCCGCGACCGCGAGCGGATCGCGCGCTTGCCGCGCGCGCGCCGCTGGGCGACAGTGGCTCCCGCGCGCGCCGACCGCACCGGCCCGGTCGACACCATGAGGAGACGCCCCCGATGCTCAGCTACGACGTGATCGAACACGGCAAGCCGCTGCAGGCCCGCATCCGCGAGACCCCGCGCCCGCAGGGCAGCGAGGTGCTGGTTCGGATCGTGCGCTCTGGCGTCTGCCACTCCGACCTGCACATCTGGGAGGGCTACTTCGACCTCGGCGGCGGCAGGCGCTTCCACGTCAAGGATCGCGGCTGCGTGCCGCCGTTCACCACCGGTCACGAGCCGTTCGGGGTCGTCGAGGCGCTCGGCCCGGACGCGCGCGGCGTGGCCGTCGGCGACCGGCGGATCGTCTACCCGTGGATCGGCTGCGGCACCTGCGCGGTCTGCGCCGACGGCGACGACCACCTGTGCCTCGCGACCCGTTTCGTCGGCGTGATCCGGCCCGGCGCCTACGCGAGCCATCTGGTGGTGCCCGACGCGAAGTACCTGGTCGACGCCTCCGGCATCGACGAGGCCTGGGCGGCGACGCTCGCCTGCTCGGGCCTGACGGTGCACAGCGCTACGGCCAAGCTGCCGAACCTCGCGCCGCGCCACTGGGTCGCGGTGCTCGGCTGCGGCGGACTGGGCATGACCGCGATCGCGATGCTGCGCGCGCGCGGCATCGACCGCGTGATCGCCTGCGACGTCGACGCGGGCAAGCTCGAGCGGGCGCGCGAGCAGGGTGCCGCGCAGGTGCTCGACACGCGTGCGCCCGACGCGCTCGCGAAGCTCCAGGCGGCGGCGGGCGGCCAGCTCGCCGGGGTGCTCGACTTCGTCGGTGCGCCGGCCACCGCGACGCTCGGCATCGGCGCGCTGTGCAAGGGCGGGCACTACGTGCTGTGCGGCCTCTACGGCGGCGAGGTGACGCTGTCGTGGCCGCCGATCGCGCAACGCGGCATCTCGATCCGTGGCTCCTACGTCGGCAGCCTGCGCGAGCTGAAGGAGGTGGTCGCGCTCGCGCAATCCGGGACGATGGCGCCGCCGCCGATCGAGGTGAGGCCTGCGGCCGACGCGTGGCGCAGCCTCGACGACCTGCGAGAGGGCCGGATCACCGGCCGCGTGGTGCTCGACTTCGACGGCGTGCAGGGCTGATCCGGGGTTTCGCCGCGCATGCGCGGCGCCGGATCGGCGGGTTCGGCATGCTTGCCGAACCCCGGCCCGGAGGGCTGATCCGGGGTTTCGCCGCGCATGCGCGGCGCCGGATCGGCGGGTTCGGCATGCTTGCCGAACCCCGGCCCGAAGGGCTGATCGCGGGCGGGCCGGGCCATGCCCGGCGGTCCTCGCACCGCGTGCGCCTCGGCGCTCGCTCAGCCCGGGTCGTCGAGCGCCTCGCGCTCCTCGGCGCGCAGCACCCTCGGCGCGACGATCGGCTCGGTCGTGCCCGGCCGGAAGAACGGGTTCTCCCGCCATCGCCCGGAGAGCCGCGATCCGCCGACGTTGCGCACGACCTTGAGCACCGCGCCCAGCGTCTGCAGTGGCGTGGGCTCGACCTTCGACAGTGCCGAGTCCGCGCTGACGCGCGAGTGCGCCGGGCCGACCGCCGCCTCGAGCGCGGCCGGCGTCTCGGCGATGCAGTCGTGCACGAGTCCGACGTACGAGATCTTCGGGTCGCGCGGCACGTTGCCGATCGGCGTGCGGCAGCAGCCCGCGTACCAGCGGAACAGGCCGTGCGGCTTGAGCGACACGCAGGCCAGCCGGTCGAGCCCGGCGTCGAAGTGCATCAGGCGCGGCGTCGTCGCGACGATGTCGGTGCCGCCGGCCGCATCGAGCGTGCGCTCCGGGTGCCCGAGCCAGCGCGCGAAGGTGCGACAGTCCCGGCAGTAGCAGATCGCGCGGCCGGCGCGCGCGGGCGCCTCGACGCGGCCCCAGACCGCGCCGCAGCCGCAGCGCAGCGCGAGCGTCGTCATCGCTCGCGCCGCTCGGGGCGTCGCGCCGGCCGGCGCATGTCGACGTCGCGGCTCATGCCTCGGAGTGCCAGCGCGGCGCGCGCTTCTCGAGGAACGACGCGATGCCCTCTCGGCCCTCGTCGCTCGCACGCGCCGCGGCGATCCGCCGCGCGGTGTCGCGCACCAGCGCGTCGTCGACCGGCCGGTGCGCGACGTCGCGGATCAGCGCCTTGGTCGCCGCGAGCGCGGCCGGGCCCGCGAGGAGCAGCTGGCCGAGGATCGCGTTGACCGCGCCGTCGAGCTCCTCGGGCGCCGCGAGCTCCTGGACGAGTCCGCTGCGGTATGCCTCGGCGCCGTCGAACACCTCGGCGGTCAGCATCCAGCGGCTCGCGGCGCGCGCGCCGATCGCGCGGATCACGTACGGGCTGATCATCGCGGGGATGAGTCCGATCTTCACCTCGGTCAGGCAGAACTTCGCGTCGTACGACGCGACCGCGATGTCGCACGCGGTCACCAGCCCGAGGCCACCGGCGAACGCCGGGCCGTGCACGCGCGCGAGCGTCGGCTTCGGCGACTCGGCGATGGTGCGCAGCAGCGTCGCGAGCTTCGCCGCGTCGGCCTCGTTCTCGGTGGGGCCGTAACCCGCGGCCTGCTTCATCCAGTTGAGGTCGGCGCCGGCGCAGAACGCCTTGCCGCGGCCGGCGAGCACGATCGCGCGGACCGCGTCGTCCTCGGACGCGGCGCCGACCGCGTCGGTCAGCTCGGCGATCAGCTCGGCGCTCATCGCGTTGCGCACGTCGGGGCGGTTCAGCCAGATCACGGCGACGCCCTGCTGCAGCGTCGTCTCGAGGGTGGTGTAGGTCATGGGTCGGGGCGGCTCCGTGTAGTTGGCGCAAGGATACCGGCCCCGGCGCAGGCCCGATCGGCGCGTGGGGTGTCGGCGATCGCCAGCGTCGCGTTCGACCCGGACGGCACGATCGTCCGCCGCGACGACTGCCGGGCGCTCTACCGCCCCGGCATCGTCGAGATGAGCGCGGCGGGCAACGGCGGGCGCTTCGCGTCCTGACGCAGCCGCTCGACGGAGCGATCGACGCCGGCCACGTGGGGGCCGAAGCTGGAAGGCACTCAGTCGTTGCGGACGACGGCCGGCGGCATCCAGGTGCCGTCGATGATCGCTTTGTCGGCCCAGTAGGCGCGCATGTACAGCGAGAACGCCCCATCCGGCGCCGGCACCCAGTTCGACTCCTTGTCCGGCCCCGGCGACCGGCTGCCGAAATGCAGGGTCAGCGAACCGTCCGGGTTGTACCTCATGAACGACTTGCTCTTCGTGCCGAGCGAGTAGCGCTTCAGCGGGTTCGGATGGAAGAGATGATGTTCGTTGTAGACCGTGAGCGACCAGAACCCGCGCACCGGCGGCTCCTGGCCCTTGGCGAACGTCACGGTGTAGCTGTACTTGCCCTCCAGCTGGCGGCCGTTGCTGTCGACGTCCCGGTAGAGATACTTGGTCTCGGTCGGCCGGTTGTCGTACATGTTCGATTTGGCGGTGGCGGTCCGATTGAGATAGTCGGTGCCCCACTGTGCGTTGTTGACCGGCGAGTGCCAGCCGTTGCCGGCTGGCCGGCCGTTCTGATCCCATCGGAAGAAGCCGGCGATGGTGTCCTTGTCGGCCGCGACGAACGATTCGATCAGTGCGCTCTTGATGGCCGGATTCTTCTCCGCGGCCGCCCATACCGATGCGATCCACGAGTAGAGCGCCTCTTCGCCGGGCAGCGGCGGCACCCGCCCCATGACCTCGGGCAGTTGCTCGTAGAACTTCTCCAGATCGGAA
>JADCHE010000104.1 GCA_020248665.1 Burkholderiales bacterium
ACCAGGCGGGCGGCGAGCGCGGCGTCCTCGTCGGTCACCGCGTCGCGCCCGTCGAGCGCGGCGGCCGCGCGCGCCGCGCGCAGCGCCATCAGCGCGGGGCGCGCCGAGTCCACGCCGAGTGCGGCGGCCGTGCCGCAGAGCGCGCGGAGCACCGCGTCGTCGACGGTGACGGCCGCGAGCCGGGTGCGCGCCGCGTCGATCGCCGCACGGTCGGGCGCATCGGCGTCGCCGTCGAAGGCCGTCGCGACGGCGAGCGGCACCTCGGCCAGGTCGAGCCGGAAGGCCAGGCGCTCGAGCAGCGCCGCGGCGGGCGGCGGGTCGTCGCCCGCGCCCTCGTCGAGCGCGACGACGCCGAAGCGCGCCGGCCGCGCCGCCGCCAGCCCCTCGCGCGCGACCGCGCACTCGCCGGAGTCGAGCGCCGCGCACAGCCGCGCGGCGGTCGACGGGCTCACCCGCTCGGCCATCGCGAGCAGCAGCACGCCGCCGTCGGCCTCGGCGAGCAGGCCCGCCTGGCCGACCGGCCGACCGGCCGCCAGAGTCGCGGTCAGGTCGAGGCCGCCGAGCAGCCGGTCGTCGCCGGCGTGGATCGGCACCCGTCGCCACGGAGATCTGCTCGGCAGAAAGCTTCTGAAGACAGTGAGCCATCGCTCACGCACGGGCCCGTGCCCTACGGCCAGCGCGACGCCGCCGAAGCCCCATGGGTCGACCGCGAGCAGGGCCGCGGCCCGCAGCGCGTCGCTCCAGCGCAGCGTCGCGAGCTCGGCGGCCGACGGACCGGCGTCCGCGCCGCCGTCCGGGTCGGCGCCGTCCACGGCCGCGGGCGCGTGGCCGGGCCCGCCGATCGCCGCCCCGACGCCACCCGCGTGCGGCACCGTCCGCGACCTCAGGCCGGCATCAGCTCGGCGACGACGCGCTCGACGCGCGCCCCCGAGCCGGTGTCATCGAGCGGGTCGCGCCGAAGCCGGTGGCGCAGTGCCGACGGCGCGATCCGCCGCAGGTGCGCGTCGCCGACCACCGCGTCGCCCTCGAGCGCCGCCAGCGCCCGCGCCGCGCGCATCAGCGTCAGCTCGCCGCGCAGCCCATCGGTGCCGAGCGCGATGCACAGCTTCGCCGCGCGTTCGAGCACCGTGTCGGGGACGCTCACCCGGGCGACGCGCTCGCGCGCCTTCAGGATCCGCCGCCGCACCTTCTCGTCCTCGGGGTGCCAGCGCTCGCCGAAGCCCTTCGGATCGCGCTCGAACGCGTCGCGCCGCTTCACCACCTCGATCCGGTCGGCGAGGTCGGTCGGCGTGGTCACCTCGACCGACAGCCCGAACCGGTCGAGCAGCTGTGGCCGCAGCTCGCCCTCCTCGGGGTTGCCGCTGCCGACGAGCACGAAGCGCGCCGGATGCCGGACGCTGAGCCCCTCGCGCTCGACGACGTTCTCGCCCGAGGCCGCGACGTCGATCAGCAGGTCGACCAGGTGGTCCTCCAGCAGGTTGACCTCGTCGACGTACAGGAAGCCGCGGTGCGCCCGCGCCAGCAAGCCTGGCTCGAAAGCCTTTTCACCCACAGTGAGCGCTCGCTCAAGATCGAGCGCGCCGACCACCCGGTCCTCGGTCGCGCCGAGCGGCAGGTCGACGACCGGCACCGGCACCAGGTGCGTCCTGACCTTCTTCCCGGCCTTCAGCTCCTCGCACCGGTCGCAGGCCCCGGGTGCGGCGGCCGGGTCGCACGCGTAGCGACAGCCGACCGTGGCCTTCATCTGCGGCAGCAGCGCCGCCAGCGCCCGTACCGCGGTCGACTTGCCGGTGCCGCGGTCGCCGAGCACCAGCACGCCCCCGACCGACGGATCGACCGCCGCGATGAGGATGGCCCGCTTCATCTCGTCCTGGCCGACGATCGCGGAAAACGGGAAGGCGAGGGCCATGTGAGGCGTCCGTGACGACTGTGGGTGTCAACCCGATTCTAGTCCCGTCGCCGCCGAGCCGGCGCCGGCGGCGGTCCGGGAACGACGCGGCGACGCGGTCGGCACCGGGCAGAACGGTCGCGCCGCCCCGGCACCTATACTCGCCGGCTCAGGAGGACCACGACATGATCGAACGCAAGCAGCTCTACATCGGCGGCCGCTGGGTCGCCCCGTCGTCGACGAAGACCCTCGAGGTCACCGACTCCAACACCGGCGAGGCCTGGGCGACGATCCCCGAAGCCACCGAGGCCGACGCCGACGCCGCGGTCGCCGCCGCGCGCGCCGCGTTCGAGGGCTGGTCGCAGACCGCCCCGGAGAAGCGCGCCGAGTTCGTGCAGAAGATCGCCGACGGCCTGAAGGCCCGCGGCGAGGAGCTCGCCAAGGCCATCGCGACCGAGGTCGGCATGCCGCTCAAGCTGTCGACGATCGTGCAGGTCGGCGGCCCGGTCGCCGCGTGGGCGAACTACGCGAAGCTCGCCCGCGAGTTCGAGTACGACCAGAAGGTCGGCAACTCGGTGGTCACGCGCGAGCCGGTCGGCGTCGTCGCGGCCATCACGCCGTGGAACTATCCGCTCAACCAGATCACGCTGAAGGTCGCGCCCGCGCTCGCGGCCGGCTGCACCGTCGTGCTCAAGCCCTCCGAGGTCGCGCCGATCAACGCGTTCATCCTGGCCGACGTGATCCACGACGCGGGCCTGCCCCCGGGCGTGTTCAATCTCGTGACCGGCCTCGGCCCGGTGGTCGGCGAGGCGCTCGCGAAGCACCCGGACGTCGACATGGTGTCGTTCACCGGCTCGACGCGCGCGGGCAAGCGCGTGTCCGAGCTCGGTGCGCAGACGGTCAAGCGCGTCGCGCTCGAGCTCGGCGGCAAGAGCGCGTCGATCGTGCTCGACGACGCCGACTTCGAGAAGGCGGTGAAGGCTTCGGTCTCGAACTGCTACATGAACTCGGGCCAGACCTGCGCGGCGTGGACCCGTCTGCTGGTGCCGCGCGCGCGCCTCGACGAGGCCCGCGCGATCGCGAAGGCCGCGGCCGAGTCGTTCACGGTCGGCAGCGCGTTCGGCGAAGGCGTGAAGCTCGGGCCGCTGGTGTCCTCGCTGCAGCGCGACCGCGTGCTCGGCTACATCCGCCGCGGCATCGAGGAGGGCTGCGAGCTGGTGACCGGCGGCGCCGAGCCGCCGCAGGGCGTGGGCAACGGCTACTTCGTGAAGCCGACGGTGTTCGTCGTCGCGGACTCGAAGGCGACGCTCGCCCAGGAAGAGGTCTTCGGGCCCGTGCTCGCGATCATTCCCTACGACACCGAGGCCGACGCGATCCGCATCGCGAACGACTCGATCTACGGGCTGTCGGGCGCGGTGTGGGCCGGCTCAGACGAGCGCGCGATGCAGGTCGCGCGCCGGCTGCGCACCGGGCAGGTCGACCTGAACGGCGGCCGCTGGAACCCGCAGGCGCCGTTCGGCGGCTACAAGCAGTCGGGCCGCGGGCGGGAGAACGGCGTGTACGGTCTCGAGGAGTTCCTCGAGTACAAGGCGATGCAGCTGCGCGCCTGACGTCGGGCGCGGGCGGGGGCCCTCAGCTCCCGCCCGACCCGATCCCCGGCGTGTTCGCCCCATGCGCGACCGGCCGCCGCGCCAGCATGTCGATCTCGATCCGCGCGCCGCGCGCGAGCCCGCTGACGCCGATGCAGGTGCGCGCCGGCCGCCGTGCCTCGGCGAAGTACGTCGCGTACACCGCGTTCATCCGCGCGTAGTCCTCGTCGAAGCGCAGCAGGTACACGCGCACGCTCGCCACGTCCTCGAAGCCCAGGCCGCAGCCCTCGAGCACCGTGCGCAGGTTGCGCATCACCTGGTGCGTCTGGTCCTCGATCGACTCGGGATATGCCGAGGCGTTCGACGTGCCGGTGAACGGCATCTGCCCGGTCAGCATCACCCAGCCCTCGGCCTCGACGGCGTGGCTGAACGGCGCGACCGGATCGGGCGCGCCGCCGATCATGTGGAACGTGAGGGCGGACATCGGCGGTGACCTCGTCGAGAATGGGGGAGCCCGCCGACGATAGCCGATCCGCGCGCCGCCCGGCCGGGGCTGACCGCGACCAGGAGACCCCCGATGAGCGCCCCCGTTCCGTTCCGCCTGCAGGTGCCCGACGACGCGATCGCCGACCTGCGCGAGCGCCTCGCGCGCACCCGCCTGCCCGAGACGCCGCCCGGCGAGCCGTGGGTGACCGGCACCGACACCGCGTTCCTGCGCGACGCGCTGGCGCACTGGAAGGACCGCTTCGACTGGCGCGCGCACGAGGCGCGCCTCAACGCGTTCCCGCAGTCCAGGGTGGCGCTGTCGGGCATCGAGCTGCACTACCTGCACGTGCCCGGCGTGCGCACGCCGGGCGGCCCGGAGCCGCTGCCGCTGCTGCTGTCGCACGGCTGGCCGGGCTCGGTGTTCGAGTTCCTCGACGTGATCCCGAAGCTCACCGACCCGGCGCGCTTCGGCGGCGATCCGGCCGACGCGTTCACCGTCGTCGCGCCGTCGCTGCCCGGCTACGGGCTGTCGTTCGCGCCGGGCCAGCCGCGCTTCGCGGTCGACGACATCGCCCGCACCTTCCACGCGCTGATGACCGACGTGCTCGGCATCCGCCGCTACGGCGCGCAGGGCGGCGACTGGGGCTCGTTCGTGACCAGCATCCTGGGTGCGGAGTATCCCGACGCGGTCGCCGGGATCCACCTGAACATGCTGCCGCTGCGGCGCGACCCGGCGATCGTCGCGAACCCCACGCCCGAGGAGCGGCGCTGGCTCGAGGAACTCGCGCTCTTCATGAAGGAGGAGACCGGCTACCAGTGGATCCAGGGCACGCGGCCGCAGACGCTCGCGTTCGGCCTGACCGACTCGCCGGCCGGCCTCGCCGCGTGGATCCTCGAGAAGTTCCAGCGCTGGACCGACAACGACGGCGACCCGCGCAGCGCGGTGCCGCTCGAGACGATGCTCGCGAACATCTCGCTCTACTGGTTCACCGGCGCGATCGGCAGCTCGTTCTGGCCGTACTACGCGCGCATGCACGGCCCCTGGCCGATCCGCGACGGCAGCATCGGCGTGCCGGCCGGCTACCTGCAGTGCCCGAAGGAGATCCTGCGCCCGCCACGCTCGCTCGCCGAGCGCGTATACACCGACCTGCGGCGCTGGACGGTCTCGCCGCGCGGCGGGCACTTCGCCGCACTCGAGCAGCCGGACCTGCTGGTCGACGAGGTGCGCGCGTTCTTCCGGCCGCTGCGCGCGGGCTGACTTCCCGGGCAACGAGGCGGATGCGATGAAGAGCTGGTACGTGCGCACCGAAGGCGGTGCGATGGAGGTGGACCTGCGCGACGTCCCCGAGCCGCGGCCCGCGCCGGGCCAGGTGCGGGTGCGGATCCACGCGGCCGCGTTGAACCGCGGCGAGTTCATCGCGGGCCACGGCCTGCACGCGGCCGGGGCCGCGAAGCCTGCCGGCTTCGAGGCCGCGGGCGAGGTCGCCGCGCTCGGCGAGGGCGTGACCGCGCTGCGTGAGGGCGATCGCGTGATGGGCCGCGTCGACGGCGCCTTCTCGGAGGCCGGCACGATGTGGGTCGACGAGGCGATGCGCGTGCCGGACGCGCTGTCGTGGGAGCAGGCGGCGGCGTTCACCGTGGTCCACCTGACGGTGCACGACGCGCTGATCGCGCAGGGCCGGCTCGCCGCGGGCGAGTGGATGCTGGTGCCCGGCATCTCGTCGGGCGTAGGCGTCGCCGCGCTGCAGGTCGCGCGCGCGCTCGGCGCGCGGACCATCGGCCTGTCGGGCTCGACGGACAAGCTCGCGAGGCTGCGGACGATGGGCCTGGAGGTCGGCATCCCGATCCGTGGCCCGGGATTCGTGCCCGCGGTGCGCGAGGTCGTCGGCGAGCGCGGCGCGGACCTCGCGGTCAACCCGGTGGGCGCCTCGGTGCTGCCCGACTGCGTCGAGCTGCTCGGCTTCGAGGGTCGGCTCGCGACCGTCGGCTACGTCGACGGCGTCGTCTCGGCGCCGCTCGACGTGCTGGCGCTGCACAAGAAGCGGCTTCAGCTGTTCGGGGTGTCGAACAAGATGCGGCAGATGACGCACCGGGTCGCCGCGGTGCGCGCGCTCGCGCGGGACCTGCTGCCGATGGCCGCCGACGGCCGGATCTCGCCGGTGGTCGACCGGGTGTTCGGCTTCGCCGAGCTCCCGGACGCGCAGCGGATGATGGAAGCGAACACCCATCTCGGCAAGCTGGTGCTGCGCATCGCCTGATCCGGCGGGCGCCCGGGCCGGCCCGAGCGCCGCACGCCGGTCCCCGGCCGCGCGCGGCGGGCCGCCGTCCGCGCCCCGCGGCCCGCCGCCGTTTCCGCCGCGGACGTCGATCCGCGCCGCCCTCGTCCGTCGTCGCCGGTCGCCGCCGCCGCGCCGACCGTCAGGAACCGCCGCGCCCTCCGACCCTGCGCTTGACACAACTCGAACGACCGTATGAAATAGAACGATCGTTTGAATTGAAACGCGCGTTCGACCGTCTTCTTTCGACCGCTTTCGTTCGGCCGCTTTCGTTCGGCCGCTTTCGTTCGGCCGCTTTCGCCCCCGGCGATCCGCCTCCGCGACCACCCGACCCACGACCCGCCATGGCCTCCGCCACGCCCCACAAGCCGGTCCGCGCCGACGGCATCGACGCCCGCCAGCGCCTGCTCGCGGCCGGCATCAAGCTCTTCGCCGAGCACGGCTTCGAGAGGGCCTCGGTGCGCGCGCTCGCGCAGGCGGCCCGGGTGAACCTCGGCGCGATCAGCTACTACTTCGGCGACAAGGAGGGCCTGTACCGCGCGCTCTTCGTCGAGCCGCCGATCGGCTGCGCCCCCGAGGACCTGACCGCGTTCGCCGAGCCGGGCCGCCCGCTCGCCGAGGCGATGCGCCTGTTCTTCGTCGCCTTCCTCGAGCCGCTGAAGTTGGGCGACGAGTTGCGGATGGTGATGAAGCTGCACTTCCGCGAGATGGCCGAGCCGACCGGCGCGTGGGCCCACGCGGTCGACGCGCAGATCCGCCCGCAGTTCGACGCGCTGCTGCGCCTGCTGGCGCGCGAGCTCGGCCTGCGCCGCGCGGACCTCGACCTGCACCGGCTGGCGCTGTCGATCGCCGGCCTCGGCGTGCACTTCTTCGCGTTCCACGACGGCGTGACCACGCTGTCGCCGAGGGTGCTGTCGACGCCGCGCGCGGTCGACACGCTCGCCGAGCGCCTCGCCGGCTACGCGGTCTCGATGGTCGAGGGCGAGCGCGCGCGGCGCGCGTCGTCGCGCGCGGAGGTCTGACGATGGGCACGCTCCGCGATCTCCTCCACGTTCGCGACGCCGCCGCCACAGCGCAGCGCCCGCCGCGCCGCGCCGCCCGCGCCGCCCGCGCGACGCTCGCCGCATCGGCCGCGCTCGTGCTCGCCGCCTGCGGCGCGCTGCCGAAGGTCGGTCCCGACTACGCCGGCCCGCCCGCCCAGCGCTCCCAGGCCCAGGCCGAGGCCGCGCGCACGGCCGCGACGCCCACCGACGACGGCTGGCGGGCCCGACTGCCGCACGGCGGCGCGCAGGCCGACCTCGCGCGCTGGTGGGCGCAGTTCGACGACCCCGCGCTCGACGCGTTCCTCGCCGCCGCGCAGCGCGAGAGCGGCTCGCTCGCGCAGGCCGCCGCGCGCATCGAGCAGGCGCGCGCGGGCGCGGTCGCGGCGACTGCGGCCGGCCTGCCCGCGCTCGATGTCACCGGCGGCCTGTCGCGCGGCACGATCAACATCGGCACGACGATCCTCACCACGACGCAGACCCGCGCGACCGCGCAGGCGAATTGGGAGATCGACCTGTTCGGCCGCGTCGCCCGCGAGCGCGAGGCCGCGATCGCGCGGCTCGACCAGCGCGCGGCCGAGTGGCACGAGGCGCGCGTGTCGGTCGCCGCCGAGGTCGCCGCGCAGTACCTGCAGTTCCGCTACTGCGAGGCACTGGTCGCGATCGCGCAGTCGGACGCGTCGTCGCGCGCCGAGACCGCGACCGTCTCCGAGCGCGCCGCGGCCGCCGGGTTCCAGGCGCCGGCCACCGCCGCGCTGACCCGCGCGAGCGCCGCCGAGGCGGCCAGCCGCCTGACCGCGCAGCGCGCCGACTGCGACGTCGGGGTCAAGGGCCTGGTCGCGCTGACCGGCCTGCCCGAGCCCGACGTGCGCGCGCGGCTCGCGAAGACCGCCGGCCGGCTGCCCGCGCCGCGCGGGTTCGCGGTGCGCACGGTGCCGGCGGGCCTGCTCGCGCAGCGCCCCGACCTCGCCGCCGCCGAGCGTGCGCTCGCCGCCGCGAGCGCCGACATCGGCGCGGCCGAGGGCGACCGCTACCCGCGCCTGTCGCTCGCCGGCTCGGTCGGCCCGCTGCGGCTCGAGGCCGGACAGGTCGCGGCGACCCTGTCGACCTGGTCGATCGGCCCGTCGGTATCGCTGCCGATCTTCGACGCGGGCCGCCGCCGCGCGAACGTCGAGTCCGCGCGCGCCGCCTACGCGGCTGCCGAGGCCGACTACCGCGCGAAGGCGCGCCAGGCGGTCCGCGAGGTCGAGGAGGCGCTGGTGCGCCTGCAGGCCGCGACCGACCGCGAGGCCGACGCACTCACCGCGTCGGAGGGCTACCGCAAGGCCTTCGGCGCCGCCGACGTCCGCTGGCGCAACGGCCTGTCGACCGTGCTCGAGCTCGAGGAGTCGCGTCGGCTGCTGCTGAACGCCGACTCGACGCTCGCCGGCGTGCAGCGCGACCGCGTCGCCGCCTGGGTGCAGCTGTACCGCGCACTCGGCGGTGGCTGGACCGCATCGAACGAGGATTCCCCGAGATGACCCCCTCCGTGCACCGCTCCGTCTCCGCGCCCGCCGCCCCGGCAGCGCCTGCCACGCTGGCCACGCCGGCCGCCGCGCGCCGTGTCGCATCGCGCCGCGCGCTGCCGCCCGCGCTCGTCGTCCTCGCCTTCGCGCTCGCCGCCTGCGGCCGCGACGCCACGCCGGCCGGCGGCACGGCGCCCGCCTCCGCGCCCGC
>JADCHE010000105.1 GCA_020248665.1 Burkholderiales bacterium
CAGCAGTTGGTTAGGTGCGTGGCGGCAGCGGGCCCGCCCTGCCCGATAAGCGGCGAGCCAACCGACCTGGCCCTGGCCGAGCGACGCACGTGGAATGCGACCGTGGAGACCAGCGTCGGCCTCGAAGAGCTCCGCGTTTCCGGGACGGCGGCAACCATCCGATGGCCCACGACCTTCGGCGACACGTTCCCGCGGGAACGGTTTTCAGGCGCACCCACCTGCGTCCCGGCGGCTCCGAAGCGCGAGGCGGAGACGACGGTCCGATGCGATCCGACTGCGCCCGGCAGTGAGGGGCACTTCGCATCGGTGAACACGCCGTCAACCCGCATGTTTCACAAGCACCTAACGTGAAGCTAACCGGCGTGTGGCAGCGGGCGGCGACCGGGCCAGAATGAAATGAGGCCCGGGCGACGAACGCTGTTGCACGTCCGGTTGAGCGTAGGGTTAGGCTGCACTTGGGGGGCACCCCTCCAGCGTGGGCTTGCCAAGGGCGAATGTTGCCTTGACGATGACCCCAGCCGCGACCTCGTAGATACAAATCATCTCGACGCGACCACGGCCTTCCGGGAAGTTGCGCGTGATTCGCTCGTGATCCACCACGATGTTGCCCATGACGCTCCGGCTCAATAGCTTGGCGTGCAAGTCTGGTTCGGAGAACCGAACCTGGATGCGTTTCTGCAACTCCGAGTGCCCACGAGCGAGAAGGGCGCCGTGCAGTTCGAAGTGCTCGGCATCTGGGTGGTATGACGCGAGCCATGCCCGAACGTCCTTCGCGTTGTAGGCATCAAGTTGACGCTGGATGACTTGCTCAGGTGTGGTCATTCGTGAACGGGAGTGGAACCGCGCGCCGCGACGGTAGTGCAGCCTAACGGTGGCGCTCAGCGGCGCTTGAGGCCGGTGACCGCCTGCGGCCGCAGGCGGGCGGCGGGGTCAAGCGTCCGATGCAGCTCTTGGTTAGGCATAACGCCATTGAACCAAAGCTACCGTCAATCGAAACGAATCGTTCCTGCTTTCGCATCATGACCTCGGTCCTGGGTCGCAAGGGTCAGGTGGGCGATGCACGAGCCGCAGACGGATCATCAGCGGGCCGAAATAGTTTCGAAACGACAATCGGAGCACACAAGAAGAACGCCGCCATCGACCAGGGAAGGAGCTGCAGTACGCAGAGCGCGGTGCCAGTGAGGAAGAATGCGATCAAGTTCGGAAGTCGCCACGGTCGGATACTTCGCGCGACCCACACGAAAGCGACGGGAACCAGTCCCAACAGTGGAGTCATCACTGCAAAGGGCATCAGATGGTCGGCAATGGGCAGTTTCTGGATACGCGCAATCTCCTCTAGTGCACGTTCCGTTTCACGGTCGACATCTGACTTCAGTCGCACCTCACCAACTCGGGGCCTGCTTTCGGCGCCACCTTGCGCAGGCGACACGGTCTGTACGCCGACGACGCTGTTGAAGGCGAAAGCGGTAAGAACCAATGCCATACACATAGCCAGTCCCTTCGCAGCCGCAACGACCAACTCACGGATCACGGGATGTGGCCTAACGGTCATGCTCAGCGGCGCGCGGCTGTTTGCGCGTCCACTGCAGCGTTTTGTTGGGCGGCATGTACCGCAGACGCCCGCACAAAGGCCGCCACCAGGGGCGGAAGCTGGCCCTTCAGCGCTGCACGCTCCGGCTGAAACAGCGTGGCCAGGAAGAAGGGATGGTCATCGAGTTCGACGGCCCGAATCTCTCCGGTGGCATCGTAGGCTCCGGCACGCAGTGGGCCTGACACCAGCGTCACTTGAAATGCAGGATTCAGACCATAGCGACAGCGATAGCCTTCGGCGGACTCGTCGCACCCGTACGCTGAGGCGATCCGTGAGCCCGGACGGAAACGCACGGCGTCTGTGGCTTCCACCAGTGCGCAGGCGAGCGGCGTAATCACAGGGCGCACTGCATCAGGAGCGGTCTCGGCATGCTCCGCGTCAGCCCAACCCACGGCGTTGCGCGCGTACTCGATAATGGCATGCTGGAACCCTCCGCAGGTCCCGAGGAAAGGGCGCCCGTGCTCTCGGGCGCAGTTAATCGCCAGCAACTCACCTTCCATGCTGCGGTAGGGACTCGCGGGAACACACCACAGTCCGTCAAAGCTGGCGACCCGCGACGGATCCAGAATCTCATCCGTTGGTGCCCATTCCCACGCGACGTCCAGGGCTAACGCCTCGCCCGCAATTTGCAGCGCAATAGGAATCGCCTGATGCGCGGGGACCGTCGCATCGTGGTCACCGATCAGGCCAATGCGAGTTGTCGCTGCCATGTTGCCTCCGAAGTAGGTGCCGCCCAACGGTGGCGCTCAGCCGCGTTTGACGCAGACGCGCCGCTGCGGGAGCGGCGGCGTGGCTGGGTCAAACGTCGGCTGCAGCTATTGGTTAGGTGCGTCACGCCTGCGGGCCCGCTCCGCACCGCAAGCGGCTCGCACACCGATCCAGCCCTGGCCGAGCGATGCGCATGGAATTCGACCGACGCGATCAGCCTCGGCACCGACGAGCTCCGCGTTTCCGCGACGGCGTCGGCGTCACGAAATGACTCGACAGTTCTCGACGCGTTTCCGCGGAAACGTCCCTGAGGCGCAGCCACCTGCGTCCCGACGGCTCCGAAGCGCGAGGCGGCGACAGCGGTGCGATGCGCACAGACCGCACTCGGCGGTGAGGGGCACCTCGCATCGAGCAACACGCCGTCAACTCGCATGTTTAACAAGCACCTAACTTGTATTTGGATTATGACACTCTACTAACGGTCGCGCCGTTGCCCAATAACCCCGATTGGCGTTTCCTCGCTCTCCCCGACGAACGGTCGCACGGCGCGATGCACGCCGGTTCGCACTGCCGTCCCGTGTCCGCATAACCGCCCTCCCCCGCCCGAACGGCGGTGTCGCCCCACACCTCGCGACCCCGCGACCGCTTCCCACCGACTCTTTCGACCTACGACCTCGGTTGCTCTTGAAGCGCCCGCGCTTCCCCCGGATACTGTTCGCATGTACAGTACTCGCGGGCCCGTCGTATCGCCCCGCCCTGCCCTGCAGTCCACCCGGCTGCTCGACCAGGTCCGCGAGCGCATCCGCTACCTGCACTACAGCCTGCGCACCGAGCAGGCCTACCTGCTGTGGATCCGTGCGTTCATTCGGTATCACGGGCTGCAGCATCCGCGCACGCTCGGCGGGCCGGAGGTCGAGGCCTTCCTGAACGCGCTCGTCAACGAGCGCAACGTGTCGGCCTCCACGCACAAGCAGGCGCTGTGCGCACTGCTGTTCCTGTACCGGGAGGTGCTCGACCAGGACCTGCCGTGGATGCAGCAGATCCAGCGGCCGGCAGTGCGCAAGCACGTGCCGGCGGTGCTCACCGTCGCGCAGACGCGCGACGTGCTCGAGCGCATGGAGGGCGAGCCGGCGATCGTCGCGCGGGTGCTGTACGGCTGCGGGCTGCGCCTGACCGAGGCGCTGAAGCTGCGCGTGAAGGACGTGGACTTCGAGCGTCACGTGGTGGTGGTGCGCAGCGGCAAGGGCGGCAAGGACCGGGTGGTGATGCTGCCGCGCTCGCTCGCGACGGACCTGACGGCGCAGGTGGCCCGCGCACGCGGGTGGTGGGAGCAGGATCGCAAGCTCGAGCGCCTGGGCGTGGAGATGCCCGACGCGCTCGCCCGCAAGTACCCGTCCGGCGGCACGAGCTGGGGCTGGCACTGGGTGTTCCCGGCCGACCACTGCTCGCGCGATCCGCGCAGCGGCGTGGAGCGCCGGCACCACCTCTATCCGCAGCTGATCCAGCGGCACCTGAAGCGCGCGGTGCGTGCGGCGGGCATCCACCTGCCGGTGTCGGTGCACACGCTGCGTCACTCGTTCGCGACGCACCTGCTGCAGTCGGGCACCGACATCCGCACGGTGCAGGAGCTGCTCGGCCACAGCGACGTCAGCACGACGATGATCTACACGCACGTGCTGAAGATCGCGGCGGGCACGGTGGCCTCGCCGCTCGATGCGCTCGCGGGCGCGGGGAGGCTGCCGTGATCCCGCCCTACGCCGAGCTGCACTGCGTCACGCACTTCTCGTTCCTGCGGGGCGCCTCGCATCCGGAGGAACTGGTGGACCGGGCGAAGGCACAGGGCTACGCGGCGCTCGCGGTCACTGACGAGTGCTCGCTCGCCGGGGTGGTCCGGGCGCACGTGCGGGCCAAGGAGACGGGGCTGCCGCTTCTGATCGGCGCAGAGTTCGGGCTGCACGGGCTGTTCGGGCACCCGGACGCGCCGGTCGTGCCGCCGCAGCGGCCCTCGGGCGGCCCGAAGGACCCGAAGGACGGGCGCACGCTGTCCACGCGCGCGGCGGCGCGCGACTCGCGCGCGCCGCCCGCACGTCTCGTGCTGCTCGCGCAGGACCGCGAGGGCTACGGCAACCTGTCGGCGCTGATCACCCGCGCGCGGATGCGCGCCGCGAAGGCGCACTACCGGCTGCACGCGGAGGACCTCGACGGCGGCGTGCCCGGCTGCGTCGCGTTGCTGGTGCCCTGCCCCGCGGTGGCCGTGCACGCGGCGGGCGACGACGCGGCGCCCGGCACGCCGCTCGGGCGGCTGCACGAGCAGGCGCGCTTCGTGCGGGAGCGCTTCGGCGCGCGCGCCTGGCTCGCGGCGGAGCTGCTCGCGCGCGGCCACGACGTGCCGCTGCTCGGGCGGCTGCGCGAGGTGTCGAAGGCCTCGGGGCTGCCGCTGGTGGCCGCGGGCGACGTCCACTACCACCTGCGTTCGCGCCGCAGCCTGCACGACGTGCTCGCGGCCACGCGGCTGGGCCGACCGGTGAAGGAGCTCGGCTTCGCGCTGCCGCCCAACGCCGAGCAGCACCTGCGCTCGCGGCTGCGGCTCGCGCAGCTCTACCCGCCCGAGCTGCTGGAAGAAACGCTGGAGGTCGCCGCGCACTGCGCGTTCTCGCTGGACACGCTGCGCTATGAGTACCCGCAGGAGATCGTGCCCGACGGCCACACGCCGGACTCGTGGCTGCGCCGGCTCGCCTACGACGGGGCGGCGGTCCGTTACCCGGACGGACTGCCCGATTCGGTACGGGCGCAGATCGAGCACGAGCTCGCGCTGATCGCCGACCTGCAGTACGAAGCCTACTTCCTCACCGTCGCCGACATCGTCCGCTTCGCGCGCGGCCGCGGCATCCTGTGCCAGGGCCGCGGCTCGGCGGCCAACTCGGCGGTGTGCTACTGCATCGGCATCACCGAGGTCGATCCCTCGCGGATGAGCGTGCTCTTCGAGCGCTTCATCAGCAAGGAGCGCAACGAGCCGCCCGATATCGACGTCGACTTCGAGCACCAGCGCCGCGAGGAGGTGATCCAGTACCTCTACGCGAAGTACGGCCGCGAGCGCACCGCGCTCACCGCCGCGATCGCCAGCTACCGGCCGCGCTCGGCGCTGCGCGACGTGGGCCGCGCGCTCGGCGTCGACACGCAGCGCATCGACCTGCTGACGCGCAACCAGCAGTGGTGGGACGGCCGCTCGATCCGCACCGAGCGCTTCACCGAGGTCGGCTTCGACCCGGCCTCGCGCGTAGTCCAGCAGTGGATGAAGCTCACGCAGCAGCTGGTGGGCTTCCCGCGGCACCTGTCGCAGCACAGCGGCGGCTTCGTGATCGCGAAGGACTCGCTCGCGCGGCTGGTGCCGATCGAGAACGCGGCGATGGCCGAGCGCAGCGTGATCCAATGGGACAAGGACGACCTCGACGCGCTGGGGCTGCTCAAGGTCGACGTGCTCGCGCTCGGCATGCTGAGCGCGATCCGCCGTGCGCTCGACTTCGTGACGCGCCGGCGCGGCGGCGTGCCGGGCGGCGCGGGTGCGTTCCGGCTGCAGGACATCCCGGCCGAGGACCCGGACACCTACGAGATGATCTCCGCCGCCGACACGGTGGGCGTCTTCCAGATCGAGTCGCGCGCGCAGATGAGCATGCTGCCGCGGCTGCGGCCGCGCTGCTTCTACGACCTGGTGATCGAGGTCGCGATCGTGCGGCCCGGCCCGATCCAGGGCGGCATGGTCCATCCGTACCTGCGCCGCCGCCAGGGCATCGAGCCGGTCGAGTATCCGCGCGACGAGATCCGGCCCGCGCTCGAGCGCACGCTCGGCGTGCCGATCTTCCAGGAGCAGGTGATGCAGATCGCGATCCTCGCGGCCGGCTTCACGCCGGGCGAGGCCGACCAGCTGCGTCGCGCGATGGCAGCCTGGCGCCGCAAGGGCGGGCTGCACGCGTTCCAGCAGAAGGTGATCGACGGCATGGTGGCGCGCGGCTACTCGACGGACTTCGCCGAGCGGATCTTCCGGCAGATCGAGGGCTTCGGCGAGTACGGCTTCCCGGAGAGCCATGCGGCGAGCTTCGCGCTGCTGGTCTACGTGAGCTGCTGGATCAAGCGGCACGAGCCGGCGGCGTTCCTCGCGGCGCTGCTCGACTCGCAGCCGATGGGCTTCTACGCGCCCGCGCAGCTGGTGCGCGACGCGCGCGAGCACGGCGTCGAGGTGCGCGGCGTCTGCGTGCTCGCGAGCGACTGGGCCTCCCGCCTGGAGGAGCAGACCGACGCGCCGCCACAGGTGCACGGCGGCGTCGACTGGCGGCCGCAGCCCGCGGTGCGTCTCGGCTTCAACCGCGTGACCGGCCTCGGCGAGGAGGCGGCCGCGCGGCTCGTCGAGGCGCGGGCGCGGCGCCGCGCGGCCGGCGTCGAGCCGCCGTTCTCGGGCGTCGAGGACCTCGCGCGCGAGGCGCGCCTGGAACGCCGCGACCTGCAGGCGCTCGCGCGCGCCGATGCGCTCGCCGCGATCGCCGGGCACCGCGTCGAGGCCGCGTGGGAGGCGGTCGCGATCGAGCGGATGCCGGCGCTGCTCGCCGAGGCGCGCTTCGACGAGGCGCCGCTCGCGCTGCCGCCGATGAGCGAGGGCGAGGCGGTGGTCGCCGACTACGCATCGCTCGGCGTGCCGATGGGCCGGCACCCGCTCGCGCTGCTGCGCGAGTCGCTCGACGCGTTCCGCGTGCAGCCGGCCGCGGTGCTGCGCGGCTACCCCGACGGACGCCTCGCGCGAGCGAGCGGGCTGGTCACCCACCGCCAGCGCCCGGAGACCGCGAAGGGCGTGGTGTTCGTGACCCTCGAGGACGACACCGGCACGGTCAACGTGATCGTCTGGCCGGACGTGCTGGAGCGCTGGCGCAAGGAGATCCTCGGCGCGCGGCTGATGACGGTCTACGGCGTCTGGCAGGCCGACACCGCGACCGGCGGGCAGGTGATGCACCTGGTCGCCCGGCGGGTGGTCGACCACACCGCGCTGCTCGGGGCGCTGACGACGCACAGCCGGGATTTCCGGTGAGCGGCCAAGGGGCACTGCATCCGCACCCGGTCGAATTCGGCGCATCCTTTGACGAGACACCGTTTTGCAACCAAAATGGAACCTAATTCGACGAAACCACCATGCCTGTCTCCCTGACCCTCAAGAATCTCCCCGACGAGGTGTACGCACGCCTGAAGGACTCGGCGCAGGCCCACCGTCGCAGCCTCAACCGCGAGGCGATCGTCTGCCTGGAGGCGGCCCTGATGCCGCGCCGCATCGAGGTCGACGAACGCCTCGCACGCGCACGGGCACTTCGGGCCCCGTTGCCGAAGGGTGCGTTCAGTGCGCGCGACATCGAAGGCTTCAAGCGCGAGGGCCGCCCTTGATCGTCGTCGACAGCAACATCGTCGCGTACCTGTACCTGCCGGGCGAGCTCACGAGACGCGCGGAGGCACTTCTCGAACAGGACCCCGACTGGTGCGCGCCGCCGCTCTGGCGCAGCGAGTTCCGCAACGTCCTCGCGGGCTTCATGCGCCACGGCCAGCTGTCGGTCGAGACTGCGTGCGCGATCCAGGCCGAAGCCGAGGACCTGATGGCCGGCGCGGAGCACGACGTGGATTCGCGCAGCGTCCACGAGCTCGTGCGCGATAGCGCCTGCTCGGCGTACGACTGCGAGTTCGTCGCTCTGTCTCGCGCGCTCGGCGTACCGCTCGTGACGATGGACGCGAAGCTGCGCAGGGCCTTTCCAGGCCACACGATGCCGCTGCCCGCGTCCCGGACCTGACCCCCCCGGCCTGCTTGCGCGCCCCACCAACCGGCGAGTGCCGTGCGCCCGCTACGCGGCACGCCGCGCCATCAGCGCCCACACCCCCCCGGCCGACAGCAGCGTGCCGCCCGCGAGGTTGAAGCGTCGCTGCGCGCGCGGCGACGACAGCAGCTGTCTCGCGGTGCTCGCGAAGGCGGCATAGAGCGCCGCATTGGCCGTCGCCATCACGACGAACGTGACCGCGAGCACCCAGAGCTGGCGCGAGACGTCCGCCGCGGGGTCGATGAACTGGGGCAGGAACGCGACGAAGAACACGATGCCCTTCGGGTTCAGCGCGGTGACGACGTAGGTGCTCGCGAAGAGCCGCCAGCGCGAGCCGGGGGCCTGCGGCGCGGCCGGGGCCTCGCCGGCAGCGCCCGCGCGCAGCAGGCGTACGCCGAGGTACAGCAGGTAGAGCCCGCCCGCCCACTTGATCACGGTGAACCACGCGGCCGAGGTCGCGAGCAGCGCGCCCAGGCCGAGCAGCGAGAGCACGAGCGCGGTGGAGTCGCCGAGCGCGACCGCGGCGACCAGCGGCACGTTCGCGCGGCGCCCGTGCGCGATCGAGTAGCTGATCACGGTCAGGATCGTCGGGCCGGGCAGGACCAGCAGGACCGCGGACGCGGCGACGAACGCCAGCCAGGGCTCGAGGGACATCGTGGATCTCCGGAATCCGGGCCCTGCGCGAACGTCGGTACGCACCGCCGCGGCGCGCCGATCATACCGGGCGCAAGCGGCCCCTTGGTACCATCCCGCCCGGAGCCCGCCTCACCCAGAGCGTGGCCGCACGCCCTTGAGGAGACACGATGACCGACCGCCGCTCCGTGCTGCACGCCACCACCGCCGCCGCCGTCGCCGCCGCGATGCCGGGCCTCGCCCGCGCGCAGGCCTTCCCGAACCGACCGATCCGCCTGATCTGCCCCTGGACCGCCGGCGGCACGACCGACATCGTGATGCGCTCGTGGGCCGAGAGCGCGTCGCGCATCCTCGGCCAGCAGGTGCTCATCGAGAACAAGACAGGCGCCGGCGGCACGCTGGGCGCGATCGAGCTCACGAACGCGAAGCCCGACGGCCACACGCTCGCGCAGCTGCCGCACAGCGTCTTCCGCATCCCCCACATGCAGAAGGTGCAGTTCGACACGACGAAGGACTTCACCTGGATCATCTGCATGACCGGCTACACCTTCGGTATGGTCGTGCGCGCGGAGTCGCCGATCAAGGACATCAAGGACCTGGTCGCGTTCGCGAAGTCCAAGCCGGGCGAGTTCACCTACGGCTCGCCGGGCATCGGCACGAGCCCGCACCTCGCGGTCGAGGAATTCGCGGCGAAGGCCGGGATCAAGCTGTCGCACGTGCCGTTCAAGGGCGTCGCCGACGGGCTGCAGGCGCTGATCGGCGGGCACACGATGGGCCACAGCGACTCGACCGGCTGGGGCCCGCAGGTCGAGGCGGGCCGGCTGCGGCTGCTCGCGACCTACGGCAGCAAGCGGACCAAGCGCTGGCCGAACATCCCGACGCTCAACGAGCTGGGCTACGAGACGGTGTCGGACTCGCCGTTCGGCGTGTGCGGCCCGAAGGGCATGGACCCGGCGATCGTCAAGGCGCTGCACGACGCGTTCCGCAAGGTCATCGAGGACCCGGCGGTGCTGCAGATGCTCGACAAGTACGACCAGCCGGTGATCTACATGGACACGGCGGCGTACACGAAGTTCGCGCAGGAAACCTTCGTCGCGGAGAAGGGGACGATCGAGCGGCTGGGGATGGCGAACAAGTCGTGACCGCGGCGCCGGCCCGCGCGCGCCGGGGGTGGCCGACGGGTCACTTCGCCGCGGGCTCGCGCTCGCGCCGGTCCGCGTCGTGATCGCGGTCGGCGCGCTCGAGGCAGGCGGCGCGCCGCTCGGGGTCGACGGTGCCGTCTCAGGTGGAACGGCGCCCACCCTGCGAAGTCTGGTGGAGCTCGCGCGAGGTGAAGCCGGCGAGCACCGCCGCGGCGACGGCCGCGAGCAGCACGCCCCTCACCGCGCCGACGCCAGCGCCCGCCCCAGGTCGTCGATCAGGTCGGCTGGGTCCTCCGCGCCGACCGCGATCCGGATCAGCCCCTCGTTGACGCCCGCGGCGCGGCGTGCCTCGGCGCCGGCCCGGCCGTGCGTGGTGCTCGCGGGATGGGTGATGGTCGTCTTCACGTCGCCGAGGTTGGCGGTGATCGACATCAGCCGGCACGTGTCGACGACGGCCCATGCGCGACGGCGCAGCGCCTCGCCGTAGAGATCCTCACCGTCGCGCCCGAGTTCGAAGGAGACGATCGCACCGCCCGTCTTCTGCTGCGCGAGCGCGAGCGCGTGCTGCGGATGCGAGGGCAGGCCCGGGTAGTGCACCCTGGACACGCCGGGCTGCGCCTGCAGCCAGGTGGCGAGCGCGAGGGCGTTGGCCGACTGGCGCTGCATGCGCATGCCGAGCGTCTCGAGGCCCTTCTGCAGCACCCACGCGTTGAACGCCGACAGCGTGGGACCGGTGGTGCGCACGAAGGGCGCGAGGGTCTCCTCGATGTACTTGCGGCCGCCGACGACGGCGCCGCCGAGCACGCGGCCCTGGCCGTCGATGTACTTGGTGGCGGAGTGCACCACGATGTCGGCGCCCATCGCGAGCGGGGTCTGCAGCGCCGGCGAGCAGAAGCAGTTGTCGACGGCGAGCATCACGCCGCGCTCGCGCGCCACCGCTGCGAGCGCACGCACGTCGGTCAGCGTGGTGAGCGGGTTCGACGGGGTCTCGAGGTAGAGCAGCTTCGTGTTCGGGCGGATCGCGGCGCGCCAGGCGTCGATGTCGTCCTGGCGCACGAAGGTGACCTCGATGCCGAAGCGCTGCAGGATGCCGAACAGCTGCAGGGTGGCGCCGAAGAGCTCGAACGCGGCGACGACGTGGTCGCCGGCACGCGTGAGGCTCATCACGGTCGCCATGATCGCCGACATGCCGGAGGCGGTCGCGACGCAGGCCTCGCCGCCCTCGAGCGCGGCGAGCCGGTTCTGGAAGGCGGCGACGGTGGGGTTGCCGGCGCGCGAGTAGATGAAGCCGTCCTCGTCGCCGGCGAAGCGCGCGGCGGCCTGCGCGGCGTTGTCGAACACGAAGCTCGAGCTGAGGAAGAGCGGCTCGTTGTGCTCGTTGTACTGGGTCCGCGCGATGCCCTCGCGTATCGCGAGGGTGTCGAGGCCCCAGGGCCGATCGGTATCGCTCATGTGGATGCTGCCCTTGGAAGACGAAAGGCCCGCCGTGCATGCAGCATCGGCGGGCCCCGGCCCACTCGATTTAGCTGCATTTGTCATGCGCCCGCAAGCGAGTCAAATCGGCGCGCAGCGAGGATAACACGGCCGGCCGGCGCGACGCCGCGGCCGGCGCGAGGGGTCGGGTGCGCCCGACCACCGGGCGACGCTCAACGCGGGTCGCTCGCCACCGAGAACTGCAGGTTCATCTGCGCGCGCTGCCCAGGCTCCTCGGCCGCGGGCTGCGGCGCGTTGCGCGCGGCCTCGATCCGGTCGAGGTACTCGGCCGAGACGTCGCCGGTGATGTAGACGCCGTCGAAGCACGAGGCCTCGAAGCGCTTCAGGTGCGGCCCGAGGTCGCGCACGGACTGCTTCATCGACTCGATGTCCTGGTAGATCAGCGCGTCGGCGCCGATCGCGATCCGGATCTCCTCGTCGCTGCGGCCGTGCGCGATCAGCTCGTCGCGCGTGGGCATGTCGATGCCGTAGACGTTCGGGTAGCGCACCGGCGGCGCGGCCGACGCGAAGTAGACCTTGTTCGCGCCCGCCTCGCGCGCCATCTGCACGATCTCGTGCGAGGTGGTGCCACGCACGATCGAGTCGTCGACCAGCAGCACGTTCTTGCCGCGGAACTCGATGCTCATCGCGTTGAGCTTCTGGCGTACCGACTTCCGGCGCACCGCCTGCCCCGGCATGATGAAGGTGCGGCCGACGTAGCGGTTCTTGATGAAGCCCTCGCGGTAGTCGAGGTTCAGGCGGTTGGCGAGCTGCAGCGCCGAGGGCCGCGAGGTGTCGGGGATCGGCATCACCACGTCGACGTCACCCGCCCACAGCTCCTTTCGCACGGTCTCGGCGAGGTACTCGCCCATCTTCAGGCGCGCGTCATAGATCGACACGCCGTCGATCACCGAATCGGGCCGCGCGAAGTACACGTACTCGAAGATGCACGGGTTGAGCGTCGCGCCGGGCGCGCAGGCGCGCGCATGGAAGTTGCCGTCCATGTCGATGAAGACCGCCTCGCCCGGCGCGACGTCGCGCACCAGCCGGAAGCCCAGGCCCTCGAGCGCGACCGACTCGGAGGCGATCATGTACTCGGTACCGTGGTCGGTCTCGGCCACGCCGTAGCACAGCGGCCGGATGCCCCACGGGTCCCGGAAGCCGAGCACGCCGTAGCCGGCGATCTCGGCGGTGCACGCATAGGCTCCCTGCACGCGCTTGTGCAGCTCGGCGACGGCCTTGAAGATGGTGTCGGGGTCGAGCGAGACGCCGGTGGCCGCGGCCTGCAGCTCGTTGGCGAGCACGTTCAGCAGCACCTCGCTGTCGGACTCGGTGTTGATGTGCCGGCGGTCGCGCCGGAACATCTCGTCCTTCAGCTGGTCGCTGTTCGTGAGGTTGCCGTTGTGCGCGAGGGTGACGCCGAACGGGGCGTTCACGTAGAACGGCTGCGCCTCCTCCTCGTTGGTCGCCGAGCCCGCGGTGGGATAGCGCACGTGCGCGATGCCGCTGCGCCCCGGCAGGCTGCGCATGTTGCGCGTGCGGAAGACGTCGCGCACCAGGCCGCTCGCCTTGTGCATCCCGAACGCCTTGCCGTTGGAGGTCGCGATGCCGGCGGCGTCCTGGCCACGATGCTGCAGCAGCAGCAGGCCGTCGTAGAGCAGCTGGTTGACCGGGGTTCGGGCGACCACGCCGAGAATGCCGCACATGGGAAGGCTCCGTTCAGACGATCGAGGGCGACGGCAGGTGCCCGTCGCCGCGGGTTCGACGCACGCCCGACAGCCGCTCCGGCAGGAACGGCTCGGCCCACTGCACCAGCGCGTCGAGCAGGGGCCGCGACAGCGCCTGCTTCCACGAAGGGTGCTTGGAGTATCCAGCGAGGTGGGCGCCGACGGCGACCACGAGGACCACGATCGCGGCACGCGCGAGGCCGAGCACCGCGCCGAGCAGGTGGTCCGCGCCACCGAGGCCGATCCCGCGCAGCGCCTGCGCGGCGAGCGCGCCGAGCATCCGGACCGCGACGAAGAGCAGCAGGAACACGACGAAGTAGGACACCGCGTGCGGCACCGCGTCGGGCAGCACGCGGTCGAGCGGGGGACCGGCGATCGGCACGCCGAGCAGCGCGACGACCCAGGCACCGAGCGCGAACACCGTGCGGACCAGGCCGCGCAGCGCGCCGATGCCGACCGACAGCAGCAGCACGATCGCGACGAACCAGTCCCAGCCGGTGACCGTGTCGAGCATCAGTGGATCCCGCGTCGCGGGGCCGACGGCGACGCGGTGGCCGGGGTCACGGCGCGATCACCGCGGCTTCGATGCCGGCGGCCTTCAGCCGACCGCGGGCCTGCTCGGCGGCCTCGCGCGACGGGAACGGACCGACCCGCACGCGGACGCGCTCGCCGCGCTCGGTCTTCACCTTCTCGGTGAACGCGCGCAGGCCGGTCGCCTGCACGCGCTCGACCGCGGCACTCGCGCCGGCCTCGCCGCCGAAGGCGCCGACCTGCAGCAGGTAGCGGCCCAGGGTCTCGCCGCGCGCCTTCGCGGCCGCGGCGTCGGCGAGCGCGCCGATCTCGTCGGGGCGGGGCTCGGCCTTCGCAGCGGCCTTGCTGTCGGCCTTGCTGTCGGCCTTGCTGTCGGCCTTGGTGTCCGCCTTGGCGGCGGCCTTGGGGTCGCCCTTCGCGGTCGCCTTCGGATCGGCCCTCGGGTCGACCTTCGGATCCGCCTTCGCGTCGGCCTTGCCGGCGTCTTTCGCGGCCGCGACCTTCGGGTCCTTCGACGCGGCCTCGCCCGTGGGCGCCGCGTCGACCGTGCCGCGCGCGACGCCCGCGCCTGCACCCTTCGACTCCGCGCCCTTCGACTCCGCGCCCTTCGACTCCGCGCCCTTCGACTCCGCGCCCTTCGACTCCGCGCCCTTCGACTCCGCGCCCTTCGCATCCCCGGCCTTCGCATCACCCGCCTTCGCGTCGGGTGTCGCCACCGCGCGCGCCGGCAGCGGCGTGTCGCGCGAGGGGATCACGATGGAGACATCGTTGGGCGGCCGCGAGGGCTCGGACTCGAGCAGCAGCGGCACGACGATCGCAGCAAGCAGGCACAGCGCGATGGCGCCGATCAGCCGATGGCGCGCACGCTTCTTCTGGGGCAGGGCCGGGTCGGCGACGCCGTCCTCGGCGCCGCCCGCGCGCTTGCGCGCCGGAGCCGCTGGCCGTGTTGCCATGGAGAGATGACGAGTCGCTTCAGGAAGCGGGTCGCTCGCGCGAGGCCAGCACGTCGGCCACGGTCAGGAACGATCCGAACACCACGATTCTATCATTCTCGTCGGCGCGACCCTTCGCCGCGGCGAGCGCCTCCGCGGGCGATCCGTGGCACGAGATCGTGCGCTCCGCGTCCTCGCCCTGCCCCGGCACGATGCCGACCGTCTCGCGCAGGATCCTCGCGAGCTCCGTGGCCTTCATGCCGCGCGGCCCCGGCAGGTCGACGCACAGCCAGTGGTCGACGCGCCCGCGCAGGTGCGCGACCGCGCCCGCGACGTCCTTGTCGCCGAGCATGCCGAACACCGCGTAGGTGTACGGGAAGAAGCCCATGCCCTCGAGGTTCGCGGCGAGGTGCGCGACCGCGTGCGGATTGTGCGCGACGTCGAGCACGACGCTCGGCCGCCCGGCCAGCACCTGGAAGCGGCCCGGCAGCTCGACCGTCGCGAAGCCCTGGCGCACCGCGCCCGCGGTGACCGGCAGCCGGTCGCGCAGCGACTCGAGCGCGGCGAGCGCGCCCGAGGCGTTCAGCAGCTGGTTCGCGCCGCGCAGCGCCGGGTAGGCGAGGCTGTTGCGGCGCTGGGACCGGCCGCCGTAGCTCCACTGCTGGCGATCGCCGGCGTAGTTGAAGTCGCGCCCGAAGCGCCAGAGGTCCGCGCCGATCTCGGCGGCATGGTCCACCAGCGACTGCGGCGGCATCGGGTCGGTGCAGATCGCGGGCCGTCCGGTGCGGTAGACGTGCGCCTTCTCCCAGCCGATCTTCTCGCGCGTGTCGCCGAGGAACTCGGCGTGGTCGATGTCGATGCAGCAGACGATCGCGCAGTCGGCGTCGACCAGGTTCACCGCATCGAGCCGACCGCCCAGGCCGATCTCGAGCACCAGCGCGTCGGGCGCGGCGCGCTCGAAGAGCTTGAGGATTGCGAGCGTGGTGTACTCGAACCAGGTGAGCGCGACGTCGCCGCGCGCGGCCTCGACCGCGTCGAGGCATTCGACCAGCGCCTCGTCGGAAGCGGGCACGCCGTCGAGCCGCGCGCGCTCGTTGAAGCGCACCAGGTGCGGCGAGGTGTAGCAGCCGACCCGGTATCCCGAGGCGAGCAGGATCGACTCGAGCATCGCGCAGGTCGAGCCCTTGCCGTTGGTGCCGGCGACGACGATCTTGGTGCCGGGCAGCTGCAGCCGCATCCGGTCCGCGACCTCGCGGACGCGGTCGAGCCCGAGCTCGATCGTCTTCGGGTGCAGCCCCTCGATGCGCGCGAGGCGCTCGGCGAGCGCGGGCCCTTCGTACGGGAAGGCGCTCAGGCCAGCGCCTCCGACGGCTGGCGCGTCAGCAGCGCGAGCAGCTGCGCGATCTCGTCGCGCATCTGGCGCCGGTGCACGATCATGTCGACCGCACCCTTCTCGACCAGGAACTCGGCGCGCTGGAAGCCCTCGGGCAGCTTCTCGCGGACGGTCTGCTCGATCACGCGCGGGCCGGCGAAGCCGATCAACGCCTTCGGCTCGGCGATCACGACGTCGCCGAGGAAGCAGAAGCTCGCCGACACGCCGCCCATCGTGGGATCGGTCAGCACCGACACGTAGGGCAGCTTCGCCTCGGAAAGCTGGGTCAGCATCGCGGTCGTCTTGGCCATCTGCATCAGTGACAGCAGGCCCTCCTGCATCCGCGCGCCGCCCGATGCGGCCACCGAGATGAACGGCACCTTCTGGTCGATCGCGACCTGCACGCCGCGCGCGAAGCGCTCGCCGACGACCGAGCCCATCGAGCCGCCCATGAACTCGAACTCGAACGCAGCGACGACGACCGGCAGCGCTCGGATCGCGCCGCCCACGACGACCAGCGCGTCGGTCTCGCCGGTGGCGTCCATCGCCTCCTGGATCCGGTCCGGGTACTTGCGGCTGTCCTTGAACTTCAGCGCGTCGACCGGCACCACCTCCTGGCCGATCTCGAAGCGGCCCTCCGGGTCGAGCAGCGCGTCGATCCGCTGGCGCGCGCCGATCCGCATGTGGTGGTCGCACTTCGGGCAGACGTTCAGGTTGGTCTCGAGGTCCGCGCGGTAGAGCACCGCATCGCACGCCGAGCACTTGACCCAGACGCCTTCGGGGACGGTGCGCTTGCCGCCGCCGGGCGTGCCGGCGCGCTTGATCCGCGGGGGAAGGAGCTTCTCGAGCCAGCTCATCGTGCGGTCTCCTGGGTCTGGGCGGCGGCCGCGCCGGCGTCCATCGCCTCGCGGATACCCTTCATGAACGCGGCCGCGCGCTCGATCGCGTGCGCGGGGCCGGCGGCCTCGATCTCCTGGATCAGCCGCGTGCCGATGACGACCGCGTCGGCGCGCTTGGCGATCGCGGCGGCGGTCGCGCCGTCGCGGATGCCGAAGCCCACGCCCACCGGCAGCCCGGTCGCCTCGCGGATCGCGGGCAGCGCCGACAGCACCTCGTCGACGTTGAGCGCGGCCGAGCCGGTCACGCCCTTGAGCGACACGTAGTAGACGTAGCCGGCCGCGATGCGGCCGACCTGCTCGATGCGCTTCTTCGTGGACGTCGGCGCGAGCAGGAAGATCGGGTCGAGCCCGTGCGCCTTCAGCAGCGGGCCGAAGGTCTCGGCCTCCTCGGGCGGCAGGTCGACCACCAGCACGCCGTCCACGCCGGCCTCGGCCGCGCGCTTCGTGAACGCCTCGGCGCCCATGCGCTCGATCGGGTTCAGGTAGCCCATCAGCACGACCGGCGTGGTGTCGTCGGTGCGGCGGAACTCGCGGACCCAAGCGAGCACGTCGCCGAGGCCCACGCCGAGTGCGAGCGCGGCCTCGCCGGACTTCTGGATCACCGGGCCGTCGGCCATCGGGTCGGAGAACGGCACGCCGAGCTCGATCACGTCGGCGCCCGCCTCGGCGAGCGCGTGCATCATCGGCACCGCGTGCTCGCGGCTGGGGTGGCCGGCGGTGAAGTACGGGATCAGCGCGCGGCGCTTCGCGACGCGCAGGCGTGCGAAGGTGTCGTCGATGCGTCGGGACATGGGGGCGCTCGCTCGTTCGTCGGGCTCAGGCCTTCAGGCCGTCGCGCTCGGCGACGGTCTGCATGTCCTTGTCGCCGCGGCCGGACAGGTTCACGAGGATCACCTTGTCCCTGGGCAGCGTCGGCGCGAGCTTCGCGGCGTAGGCGAGCGCATGGCTGGATTCCAGCGCCGGGATGATGCCCTCCACGCGGCAGCAGGTGTGGAACGCGGCGAGCGTCTCGCTGTCGTCGATCGGCACGTAGGTCGCGCGGCCGCTGTCCTTGAGCCACGCGTGCTCGGGGCCGACGCCGGGGTAATCGAGGCCGGCGGAGACCGAGTGCGTGTCGATGATCTGACCGTTCGCGTCCTGCAGCAGGTAGGTGCGGTTGCCGTGCAGCACACCGGGCGTGCCCGCGGTCAGCGAGGCCGCGTGGCGGCCGCTCGCGATGCCGTCGCCGCCCGCCTCGACGCCGACCAGCTTGACGTTCTCGTGCGGGATGTACGGGTGGAAGATGCCGAGCGCGTTCGAGCCGCCGCCGACGCACGCGACGACGTAGTCGGGCTGCCGGCCGACCTCCTCGGGCATCTGCCACAGGCATTCCTGGCCGACGACCGCGTTGAAGTCACGGACCATCATCGGGTATGGATGCGGGCCCGCGACGGTGCCGATGATGTAGAAGGTGTCCTCGACGTGGGTGACCCAGTCGCGCATCGCCTCGTTGAGCGCGTCCTTCAGCGTCTTGCTGCCGGACTCGACCGGCACGACCTCCGCGCCGAGCAACTTCATCCGGTAGACGTTCTGGACCTGCCGGACGATGTCGGTCGAGCCCATGTAGACGACGCACTTCATGCCGAAGCGCGCGGCGACGGTCGCGGTGGCCACGCCGTGCTGGCCCGCGCCGGTCTCGGCGATCACGCGCGGCTTGCCCATGCGCTTCGCGAGCAGCGCCTGGCCGATCGTGTTGTTGACCTTGTGCGCGCCGGTATGGTTCAGGTCCTCGCGCTTGAACCAGATCTGCGCGCCGCCGAGCATCTCGCTCCAGCGCCGCGCGTGGTACACCGGGCTCGGACGGCCGACGAAGTGCTTGAGCTCGGAGCGGAACTCGGCGACGAAGTCGGGATCGTCCTTGTACTTCGCGTACGCGAGCCGCAGCTCCTCGAGCGCGTGCATCAGCGTCTCGGAGACGAACGTGCCGCCGTAGGGGCCGAAGTGGCCGCGGGCGTCGGGGAGATCGTAGGGTTTCATCGTGGTCGGGCGTCCGCTTCGAGCACGGCGGCGACGAATCGCTCCATCCGGCTCCTGTCCTTCGTTCGTGGGTCGTCGCCCTGGATGCCGCTGGAGACGTCGACCGCGAACGGCCTGACCCGGTCGATCGCGTGGGCCACCGAATCGGCGTCGAGGCCGCCCGACAGCACGATCCTGGCGGGCAGTCCGGACGGGATCCAGGACCAGTCGAACGTCCTGCCGCTGCCGCCGTAGCCGTCGCTGAACGCGTCCAGCAGCAGGCATTCGGCGGCGCCGAACGATCGCGACGATGATAACAAATCGGTTTCGGGGCGCATCCGGAAGGCCTTCCACCACGGCAGGCCCGCCGCGGCGCCCGCCTCGGCCGCGATCGCGGGGGTCTCGTCGCCGTGCAGCTGGAGCACGTCGAGGCCGACCGCGCGCGCGGTCGCAGCGACGTCCTCGCGCGGCGCGTTCACGAAGAGGCCGACCGCCGACACCCACGAGGGCAGCCTGCGGCGCAGCGCCGCCGCGCCCGCAGGCGAGAGCGCGCGCGGACTCTTCGGATAGAACACGAAGCCGATCGCGTCGGCGCCGAGCGCGATCGCGTCGTCGACGTCGCCGGGGCGGACCAGGCCGCAGAACTTGATGCGGGTCTTCATCGGGGCGCGCCCACCGCGCCCGATCCCGCCGCCCACGGCGCGAGCGGATCGGTCGTCGGCCGCGGCAGGCCGAACGCCGCATCGTACTCGACGCCCGCGAGGTACAGCCCCGCCGGCGAGAAGGTCGGCGCGCCGAGCGCGCGGCGGCGCGCCGCGAGCAGCTCGCCCATCCACGCGACCGGGCGGCGGCCGATGCCGACGTGGACCAGCGCGCCGACGAGGTTGCGGACCATGTGGTGCAGGAACGCGTTGGCGGTGATCGTCAGCACGACGAACTCGCCGCGGCGCTCGATGTCGAGCCGCGACAGCGTGCGCACCGGCGTGGCCGCCTGGCACTGCGACGAGCGGAACGCGCTGAAGTCGTGCTCGCCCATCAGCGCGGCCGCGGCCTCGCGCATCGCGTCGGCGTCGAGCGGTCGGTGCACGCGGCCCGCACGGTCGCGCCACAGCGGGTGCGGCGCCTCGGCGCAGCGGATCAGGTAGACGTAGGTACGGGCGCGCGCCGAGAAGCGCGCGTGGAAGTCGTCGGGCACGGGGCGCGACCACTGCACCGCGACGCGCTCGGGCAGCCGCGCGTTGACGCCGCGGACCCAGGCGTTGAGCGGCCGCTCGGCGAGCGTGTCGAAGTGGACGACCTGCGCGATCGCGTGCACCCCGGCGTCGGTGCGGCCGGCGCAGACGGTGTCGACGGGGTGGCCGGCCAGCTGGGAGAGTGAGCGCTCCAGCAGGTCCTGCAACGCTCCACCCGAGGACTGGGTCTGCCAGCCCGGCGTGCCGGTGCCGTCGTATGCGAGGCCGAGCGCGAGCCTCACGGGCCCGGAGCGCGCGCGCGGCCCTCGGGGGCCGCACGGTACGCATCGTCAGCCAATCTTGCTCAGCATCGTGCGGGCCTTTTGCTGCTGGCCGCTGTCGCCGCCCTTGATGACTTCCTGCAGCAGCTCGCGCGCGCCTTCCTTGTCGCCGATCTCCTCGTAGGCCGAGGCGAGGTCGAGCTTGGTGGCCATCTCCTGCCAGCGTCCGGCCCCCCCGGCACCGGCTTCGGTCTCGTCGGCCCCGACGGTCGCGGGCTCGAGGTCGAGGCTGATCGGAGACAGGTCGAGCGCGGCGCCGCCGTCGTGCGGACCGGACTGCGTGAGCCCCTCGAGCGCGGGCAGGTCGAGGTCGAGCGAGGCGCTCAGGTCGAGTGGCGACGCTTCGCCGAGATCGGGGCCGGACAGGGTGTCCGAGATCTGCGCGTTGTCCTGCGCGGCCGCACGGTCGATCCGCGTGTCGATGCGCAGGTCGAAGTCGAGGCTCGGGATCTCGGCGTCCTCGGCCGCGGCCGCCGCCATCTTGATCGTATCGCCGACCGCGCGTGTCGCCGGCATGGCCGGCTTCGCCCCGGAGCCGAACGACAGGTCCGGGAAGTCGAGATCGTTGCGTGCGCCGCCCAACGACGTCGCCGCAGCCGCCGCGCTCGCTGCCGAGACGGCCGCCGCACCCGCGGCGACCGCGCCGGCGTTCGGTGCGTCGCCCGCGCGGCCGCCGTACAGCGGGTTGGTGGGGTCGAGCGACAGGCCCATCGTGACGACCTTCGGCCACTCCTCGTTGCGGCCCTCGGTCATCTCGTGCATCTCGCGCGCCAGCGTCTCGAACGCCTTCGCATCCTTGCGGCCCGAGTAGATCTCGAGCAGCTTCGCGCGGATCGCCTGGCGCTCAGGCTGGCGCTTCAGCGCCTCCTTCAGGATCTCCTCGGCCTGCGCCTCGCGGCCGTAGGCGATGTAGACGTCCGCCTCGGCGATCGGGTCGACCTCGGTCGAGAGCACGTCGACCGCGGCGCTCGCCGGGTTCGGCGCGAACACGCTATTGCTGGTGTCGACGCTCTGGCCGCCGGTCGAGCCGAACAGCGAGTTCGCGGTGAACGCGTCGGCCGCGATGAGGCTGTCCTCGAACTTCTCGACCTTGCGGCGACGGCGCATCGCGTACCAGCCGTAGCCGGCACCGAGCAGCGCGACGCCGCCGAGGCCGGGCAGCAGGAACGGGTTCTCGAGCAGGTCGTCGACGAAGCTCGGCTCGGCGACCGGGGCCGGGGCGGCGGCCTTCGGCGGCGAGGCGGGCGCGACCGGGGCTCCGGCGTCCGACTTCGGCGCCGCGGTGGACGGGGCCGGCGCGACGACCGGAGGCGGCGCCTCGGCCTTGGGCGCCTCGGCCTTGGGCGGCTCGGCCTTGGGCGGCTCGGCCTTGGGCGGCTCGGCCTTGGGCGCCTCGGCCTTCGGCGGCTCCGGCTTCGCGGCCGGCGGCACCGGGGCGACCTGGCCGGTCACGGCCTTCGACGACGCACGGGCTTCATCGAGCTGCTTCTGCAGGTCGGCCATCGAGCGGTTCTTCAGCTCGAGCAGCTTCTGCAGGTCGTTGACGTTCTTCTCCAGGTCGCTGATCCGGCTGGTCGCCTCGCGCAGGGCGTTGGCGCGCGCGACGTCCTGCTCGCCTGCACCGGCGCGCGTGGACTGCGAGCCGACCGCGCCGCCCGCGCCCGAGCCGGTGCCCGGCTTCGAGAGCTTGAGCTGATCGCCACCAGCGGCGGCCGAGCGGTCTTCGACGCGGCCGCCGACGCTGCCCGCGGCGGACTGGCCCGCGCGCGGACCGTCGACGGTGCGCGGTGCGCCGGCGAGCTTCGCACGATAGGCGGCGAAGTCGGCGGATTGCATCCGGACCTCGCGGGTCGCCTCGCCGCCGTCGATCGCGGCCATCGCCGAGCGATCGGGGATAGCGAGCTTGGCGCCCTCGCGCAGCAGGTTGATGTTGCCGATGAACGCCGACGGGTTCGCACGGTAGATCGCGATCATCGCCTGGTCGAGGCTCACGCCTTCGGGCTTCGCACCGCGCGCGATGTTGCCCAGGGTGTCGCCACGGCGCACGTCGACGCTGCCGGCCGGCGCTTCGGCGCGCGGGGCGGCCTCGGGACGCGCGGGGCGGGCCGGGCGGGCCGGCGCGGGCGCCGGCTCGGCAGACTGGGCGCGCTCCGCCAAGA
>JADCHE010000106.1 GCA_020248665.1 Burkholderiales bacterium
GCGCCGCCAGCACGTTGGCGGCATAGGCCTGCCGGCGTGCCGCGCGCTCGGCGGCGACGGCGCGGTCGCGCTCGCCACCAGCTGCGGCTTCCTCGCAGTCCACCAGCGCGCGCTCGCCGACGCGCTCCCGGTCCCGTTCGCTGCCTCGGCGCTGCTGCAGGTCGCGTGGCTGGCGCCGCTGCTGCCGGCCGGCCGGCGCGTGGGCGTGATCACGATCGACGCCAAGACGCTCGGCCCGGCGCACCTCGCCGGCGCCGGCGCGCCGCCCGACACGCCGGTCGAGGGCCTGCCGCCCGACGGCGCGCTCGCCCGGACCGTGTTCGGCGACCGGCCGGTGCTGGAGCGTGTCGCCGTCGAGGCCGAGGTCGTCGCCGCCGGGCTGCGGCTGCGGCGCCGCGTGCCGGCGCTCGGCGCGATCGTGCTCGAGTGCACGAACCTGCCGCCCTACCGCGCCGCGCTGATGCGCGCGACCGGCGTGCCCGTCCACGACTGCAACACGCTGCTGCGCTGGCTGTGGGCCGGCGCGGCCCGTCCCGATCCCCAGGAGTCCTTCCGATGAGCACCGACCCGACCTCCGCCCCCTGGCAGTTCTGGATCGACCGGGGCGGCACCTTCACCGACGTCGTCGGGCGCCGTCCCGACGGCACGCTCGTCACCGAGAAGCTGCTGTCCGAGAACCCCGAGAAGTACGCGGACGCGGCGGTCGAGGGCATCCGGCGGCTGCTCGGCCTGGCGCCCGGCGAGCCGGTGCCGGCCGGGCGCGTCGAGGCGGTGAAGATGGGCACGACGGTCGCGACCAACGCGCTGCTCGAGAGGAAGGGCGAGCCGCTGCTGCTGGTGGTCACCCGCGGCTTCGCCGACGGCTCGCGGATCGCCTACCAGAGCCGCCCGCGGCTGTTCGACCGGCGCATCGTGCTGCCCGAGCTGCTGCACCGCGAGGTGCTCGAGGTCGACGAGCGGCTCGCCGCCGACGGCGCGCTCGTGCGTCCGCTCGACGAGGCCGCGGCGCGCGCCGGGCTGCAGGCGGCCTATGGCCGCGGCCTGCGCGCGGTCGCGATCGTGCTGATGCACGCGTACCGGTACCCCGAGCACGAGCGCCGCCTCGCCGCGATCGCACGCGGCATCGGCTTTCCCCAGGTGTCGGTGTCGCACGAGGTGTCGCCGCTGATCCGCTGGGTCGCGCGCGGCGACACGACCGTCGTCGACGCCTACCTGTCGCCGGTGCTGCGCCGCTATGTCGAGCGGGTCGCCGAGGGCATGCCCGGGGTGCGGCTGCAGTTCATGCAGTCGAGCGGGGGCCTCACCGACGCGCGCGCGTTCCAGGGCAAGGACTCGATCCTGTCCGGGCCGGCGGGCGGCATCGTGGGCATGGCGCGCGTCAGCCAGGCGGCGGGCTTCGAGCGGGTGATCGGCTTCGACATGGGCGGCACCTCGACCGACGTGTCGCACTTCGCCGGCGAGTTCGAGCGGGTGTTCGACACGCAGGTCGCCGGCGTGCGGCTGCGCGCGCCGATGATGAGCATCCACACCGTCGCCGCCGGCGGCGGCTCGATCCTGCATTTCGACGGCGCGCGGCTTCGCGTCGGGCCCGACTCGGCCGGCGCGAATCCGGGGCCCGCGTGCTATCGGCGTGGCGGCCCGCTGACGGTCACCGACGCGAACGTGATGCTCGGCAAGGTGCAGCCCGAGCACTTCCCCAAGGTGTTCGGGCCAGCGGCTGACCAGGCCCTGGACCGCGAGGCGGTGGAACGCGGCTTCGCCCGGCTCGCCGACGCGATCGCCGCGGCGACCGGACGGCGGATGACGCCGGAGCAGGTCGCCCAGGGCTTCGTCGACATCGCGAACGCCAACATGGCCAACGCGATCAAGAAGATCTCGGTGCAGCGCGGCTACGACGTGACCCGCTACGCGCTCACCGTCTTCGGCGGCGCCGGCGGCCAGCATGCCTGCGCGGTCGCGGACCTGCTCGCGATGTCGAAGGTGCTTGCGCACCCGCTCGCCGGCGTGCTGTCCGCCTACGGCATGGGCCTCGCAGAGCAGGCGGCGCTGCGCGAGCGTTCGGTCGAGCGCCGGCTCGACGAGGGCGGCCTCGCCGAGGCGGCCGAGCAGCTCGACGCGATCGAGGCGCAGGCGCGCGCCGAGCTGGTCGCGCAGGGCGAGCCGGCCGGACGGCTGCGCGCGAGCCGCCGCGTGCACCTCAAGTACGAGGGCACGGACACGTCCATCGGCGTGGCGCAGGCGGCGCGCGACGCGATGGTCGGCGAGTTCGAGGCCGCGTACCGGCAGCGCTTCGCCTTCCTGCTGTCGGGGCGGCCGCTGGTGGTCGAGTCGGTCAGCGTCGAGGTGGTGTCGCCGGGCGAGGGCGGTGCCGCGGCCGCCGAGGTCGCCCCGCCGTCGGCGGCCGGCGCGCGACGCGACGCGACGCTGCGCGTCTTCGCCGGCGGCGAGTGGGTCGAGGCGCCGCTCTACCGTCGCGAGGCGATCCCCGCCGGCGCCGCGCTCGACGGGCCCGCGGTGGTCGCCGAGGCCACCGCGACCACCGTCGTCGAGCCCGGCTGGCGCGCGACGATGAGCGCGCGCGGCGACCTGGTGCTCGCGCGCGTCGTGCCGCGGCCGGCCCGGCAGGCGGTCGGCACCGACGCCGATCCGGTGATGCTCGAGATCTTCAACAACCTGTTCATGTCCATCGCCGAGCAGATGGGCTACCGGCTTCAGAACACCGCGCACTCGGTCAACATCAAGGAGCGGCTCGACTTCTCGTGCGCGATCTTCGACGCCTCGGGCGCGCTGATCGCGAACGCGCCGCACATGCCGGTGCACCTCGGCTCGATGGGCGCGAGCGTGCGCGCGGTCATCGACGACAACGCCGGCCGGATCGCGCCGGGCGACGTCTACGTGCTCAACGACCCGTACCGCGGCGGCACGCACCTGCCCGACGTCACCGTGGTCACGCCGGTGTTCGACGACGCGGGCCGGGAGGTGCTGTTCTGGGTCGGCTCGCGCGGGCACCACGCCGACATCGGCGGCCTCACGCCCGGCTCGATGCCGCCGGACAGCCACCACATCGACGACGAGGGCGTGCTGCTCACGAACCTGAAGCTCGTCGAGCGCGGCGTGCTGCGCGAGGCGGAGCTCCGCGCGCGGCTCGCCGGTGCGCGCCACCCGGCGCGCAACCCCGACCAGAACGTCGCCGACCTGCAGGCGCAGGTCGCGGCCAACGAGAAGGGGCGCGAGGAGCTGCTGCGGATGGTCGCGCAGTTCGGGCTGGACACGGTCCGCGCCTACATGCGGCACGTGCAGGACAACGCCGCCGAGTCGGTGCGCCGCGTGATCGGCGCGCTGAAGGACGGCGCGTTTGCGCTGCCGCTCGACAACGGCGAGACGATCCGCGTCGCGATCACCGTCGATCGCGCGGCGCGACGGGCGCGGATCGACTTCACCGGCACCTCCGCGCAGTCCGAGACCAACTTCAACGCCCCGTCCGCGGTCACCCGGGCCGCCGTGCTCTACGTGTTCCGCACGCTCGTCGACGACGACATCCCGATGAACAACGGCTGCCTGGAGCCGCTCGAGATCGTCGTGCCCGAGGGCTGCCTGCTGAACCCGCGCCATCCGGGCGCGGTGGTGGCCGGCAACGTCGAGGCCTCGCAGTGCATCACCAACGCGCTGTACGGCGCGCTCGGCGTGATGGGCTCCGGGCCGAACACGATGAGCAACTTCACCTTCGGCAATGCCCGGTACCAGTACTACGAGACGATCTCCGGCGGCTCCGGGGCGGGCGGCCTCTTCGACGCCGAGGGCCGGCTGGTCGGCGGCTTCGACGGCTGCGCGGTCGTGCAGACCAACATGACCAACTCGCGGCTGACCGACCCCGAGGTGCTCGAGCTGCGCTTCCCGGTGCGGCTCGAGTCGTACCGGATCCGGCCGCACACCGGCGGGCGCGGGCGCTGGCGCGGCGGCGACGGCGGCGTGCGCACGATCCGCTTCCTCGAGCCGATGACCGCGTCGATGCTCGGCAACAGTCGCGTCTTCCCGCCGTTCGGCGCGGCGGGCGGGGAGAGCGGCGCGGTCGCCCACAACTACGTCGTGCGCAACGATGGCCGGATCGAGCCGATCGGGCACGTCGGGCGTGCGGAGCTGGAGGCGGGCGATGTGTTCGTGATCGAGACACCGGGGGGCGGCGGGTTCGGCGCGACCTGAGCCCGACCCGGGCACGCGGGTCCGGGAGGAGGGCGCGGGGCCGGCCGGTATAATCTGGCTTTCAGCCCTGCAGTCCCCTCCCGCATGCCCGACGCGATCGTCCTGCGCGGCGGCTCCGCCCTCTCGGAATTCCGCCGCCGCCGCCTGCTGGCCGCGCTGCAGGCGGCCGACGACGCGGTGGCCGACCTGCGAGCCTGGCACCTGCACTTCGTGCTGTCCCCGCAGCCGCTGACGCCGGACACCCGCTCGCGCGTCGTCGCGCTGCTCGACGACGGCCTGCCGGTGCCCGGCGACCCGGAGGGCGCCGCGGTGCTGTGGGTCGTCCCGCGGCTGGGCACGGTGAGCCCGTGGTCGAGCAAGGCCACCGACATCGCCCGTGTCTGCGGGCTGGACGCGGTGTCGCGGATCGAGCGGGGCACCGCGTACGCGCTGACGTTCCGCAAGGGCCTGGGCGGCCTGCTCGGCGGCCTCGTCGGTCGCCGCGGCGACGGCCCCGACGCGCAGCGCCTCGACCGACTCGCCGCGGTGATGCACGACCGGATGACCGAGTCGGTGGTCCCGCCCGCGGCCGACGCGCCGGCGCTCGCCGCGCTCTTCGCCGACCTGCCCGGCAAGCCGCTGCGCACCGTGCCGGTCGGGCAGGGCGGTCGCGACGCGCTCGCGCGGGCGAACGTCGAGATGGGCCTCGCCCTGTCCGACGACGAGATCGACTACCTGCTCGCGGCGTTCCGCGACGCCGGCCGCGACCCGACCGACGTCGAGCTCATGATGTTCGCGCAGGCCAACTCGGAGCACTGCCGGCACAAGATCTTCAACGCCGATTGGACCGTCGACGGCGAGCGCCAGCCGACCTCGCTGTTCGGCATGATCCGCGCCACGCATGCGGCGCACCCGCAGGGAACGGTGGTCGCCTACGCCGACAACGCCGCGGTGCTCGACGGCGGCGGCACCGCGCGCCGCTTCTTCGCGACGATGAAGGACGGCGCCAACGGCCGCTACGGCTGGCACGAGGTGCCGCTGCACGCGCTGCTGAAGGTCGAGACCCACAACCACCCGACCGCGATCTCGCCGTTCCCCGGCGCGGCCACCGGCTCGGGCGGCGAGATCCGCGACGAGGGCGCCACCGGCCGCGGCGCCAAGCCGAAGTACGGCCTGACCGGGTTCACCGTGTCGGACCTGCGGATCCCCGGCTTCGAGCAACCCTGGGAGACCGCGCAGGACGTGACCGCGCCGGTCGACCGCCGGCCGGCCTCGGCCGCGCCCTACGGCGTGCCCGACCGGATCGCGAGCCCGCTCTCGATCATGATCGAAGGCCCGATCGGCGGCGCGTCGTTCAACAACGAGTTCGGCCGCCCGAACCTGCTCGGCTACTTCCGCACCTACCAGCAGACGGTCGGCGAGCAGGTCCGCGGCTACCACAAGCCGATCATGATCGCGGGCGGCGTCGGCCACGTCGACGCCGGCCACGTCGGCAAGCACGACCTGCCGCCCGGCTCGCTGCTGATTCAGCTCGGCGGCCCCGGCATGCGCATCGGGCTCGGCGGCGGCGCGGCCTCCTCGATGGGCTCGGGCAGCAACACCGCCGAGCTCGACTTCGACTCGGTCCAGCGCGGCAACGCCGAGATCCAGCGCCGCGCGCAGGAGGTGCTCGACGCCTGCCGCGCGATGGGCAAGGCGAACCCGATCCTGTCGATCCACGACGTCGGCGCCGGCGGCCTGTCGAACGCGTTCCCCGAGATCGTCGACGGATCGCACCGCGGCGCGGTGTTCTCGCTCGACCGGATCCCGCTGCTCGCCTCCGGTCTGTCGCCGGCCGAGATCTGGTGCAACGAATCGCAGGAGCGCTACGTGCTCGCGATCGCGCCGCCGTCGCTCGATACCTTCGACTTCCTGTGCCGCCGCGAGCGCAGCCCGTACGCGGTCGTGGGCACGGTCACCGCCGAGCGCCAGCTGGTGCTCGAGGCGCCCGACGGCACGAAGCCGGTCGACATGCCGATGGAGGTGCTGCTCGGCAAGCCGCCGAAGATGCACCGCGACGCGCGACGTCGCGCCCGCGCGCTGCCCGAGGTCGACGCCGCCGGGCTCGAGCTCGGCGAGGTCGCGCCGCGCGTGCTGCGGCTGCCGGCGGTCGCGTCGAAGTCGTTCCTGATCACGATCGGCGACCGCACCGTGGGCGGCCTGTCGTCGCGCGACCAGATGGTCGGGCCGTGGCAGGTGCCGGTCGCCGACTGCGCGATCGGGCTGGTCGACCATGTCGGCTTCCGAGGCGACGCGCTGTCGATGGGCGAGCGCACGCCGCTCGCGGTGCTCGACGCCGCCGCGTCGGCGCGCATGGCGATCGCCGAGGCGGTCACCAACCTGATGGGCGCGCCGGTCGCCTCGATCAACGCGATCAAGCTGTCGGCCAACTGGATGGCCGCCTGCGGCACGCCCGACGACGACGCGGACCTCTTCGATGCGGTGAAGGCCGCGAGCGAGCTGTCGATCGCGCTCGGCATCGCGATCCCGGTCGGCAAGGATTCGCTGTCGATGCGCACGCGCTGGTCGGATCCCGATGGCGGCAGGCGCGAGGTCGCGTCGCCGACCTCGCTGGTCGTCACCGCGTGGGCGCCGGTCGACGACGTGCGCCGGGCACTGACCCCGCAGCTGCGCACCGACCTGGGCGACACGACGCTGCTGCTGGTCGATCTCGGCGAAGGCCGCCACCGCCTCGGCGGCTCGGCGCTCGCGCAGGTGACGCAGCAGCTCGGCGACTCGGTGCCCGACCTCGCGGACCCGACGCTGCTCGCGCGCGCCTTCGCCACCGTGCAGGCGCTGTCGGCCGCGGGCCGGCTGCTCGCGGTCCACGACCGGTCCGACGGCGGCCTCTTCGCGACCGTCTGCGAGATGGCGTTCGCCGGGCACTGCGGCGTGACGCTCAACCTGGACATGCTGACGATCGACCCGCACTCGGCCGACTGGGGCGACTTCAAGATCCGTCCCGAGCAGGTCGCGGTCCAGCGCAACGAGCTGACGATGAAGGCGCTGTTCGCCGAAGAGGCCGGCGTCGTGCTGCAGGTGCGCCGCGACGACCGCGACGCGGTGCTCGCCGCGTTCCGCGAGGCGGGCCTGTCGCGCGTCACGCACGTGATCGGGACGCCGAACGAGCGCGACGAGCTCGAGGTCTGGCGCGACGCGAAGAAGGTCTGGAGCGCGCCGCGCGCGACGCTGCAATCCGCGTGGAGCGAGACCTCCTACCGGATCGCCGCGTTGCGCGACGACCCCGACTGCGCGCGCGAGGAGTTCGAGGGGCACGGCGCCGGGGCGCAGTCGCCGCTGTCGGTGTCGCTGTCCTTCGATCCCGCCGAGGACGTCTCGGCGCCCTATGTGTCGCGCGGCGCGCGGCCCCGGGTCGCGGTGCTGCGCGAGCAGGGCGTCAACAGTCAGGTCGAGATGGCCGCGGCCTTCGACCTCGCCGGCTTCGAGTCGTACGACGTGCACATGACCGACCTGATCGAGGGCCGACACCGGCTCGCCGACTTCGCGGGCCTGGTCGCCTGCGGCGGCTTCTCGTACGGCGACGTGCTCGGCGGCGGCTCGGGCTGGGCCAAGACGATCCTGTTCAACGCGCGGCTCGCCGAGCAGTTCGCGAGCTTCTTCCAGCGGTCGTCGACGTTCACGCTCGGCGTGTGCAACGGCTGCCAGATGCTGTCGCAGCTGAAGGCGATCGTCCCGGGCGCCGAGCACTGGCCGCGGTTCCGCACCAACCGGTCCGCGCAGTTCGAGGCGCGCTTCGGCACCGTCGAGGTGCTGTCGTCGCCGTCGCTGTTCTTCGCGGGCATGGCCGGCTCGCGGCTGCCGATCGCGATCGCGCACGGCGAGGGCCGCGTCGAGCACGACCGCCCCGAGCATGCCGCGTCGGCGTTCGGCGCATTGCGGTACGTGAACGGGGACGGCTCGCCGGCCGACACCTACCCGGCCAACCCGAACGGGTCGCCCGGCGGCCTGACGGGCTACACGACGCCCGACGGTCGGGCGACGATCCTGATGCCGCACCCGGAGCGGGTGTTCCGGACC
>JADCHE010000107.1 GCA_020248665.1 Burkholderiales bacterium
GTGCGACGGACTGGCCGCGGCGGGGCAACTGCACGCGACCGACTTCGAGATCGACGCGCTCGCCACCAACATGGTCGTCGTCGCGACCTGGTGGCTGCAGTACGAGTACGTGCTCGACGCGCGCCGCTTTGGCGAGCCCGAGCATCAGGCGGCAGCGTTGGCACGCGGCGCGTTCCAGGTGCTCGCGCTGACCGGCGCCTACCTGAGCGGCGACGCGCGCGCGCTGTTCGAGCGACTCGCGAGCGAGTACCTGCGCACGCCGGACGACCGCGGCTTCCGGCCCCCTCAACCGACGAAGGGCAGCAGCCCCCCGGTGCGCCGCCGGTAGGCGGGATGCTCGCCGGGGAAGCGCGCCGCGAGCAGCGTGTCCTCGAACCGGTGCTTGACGACCAGCACGGCGGCGAGCGCGACGCCGGTCGCGACCGACGCCGGCGGGCCCGAGAGCGCCGCGGGCAGCACGAAGGCGAGCAGTGCGGTGTACATCGGGTGACGCACCCACCGGTACGGCCCGTCGACGACGAGCCGATCGTGTGCGTCGGGCAGCGGCGTGATCGAAAACGCGCGCCGCTGGCGCAGCGTCATCCAGACCCCGGCCCAGGCGCCGAGGGCGACTCCGGCGAACTGCACGGCGACGCCCGCCGGAGCCGGCGCGACCCACGGCCCCAGCCAGAGCCACGCCGCGAGCGCCCCGAACTGCGCCGCGACGAGCACCCTCCCCTGCGTCGCGTCACGCACGGCGCGGCGCCGGCTCAGCGCACGAAGCCCATCGGCTTCGAGAAACGCACGTCCGGCTTGGCCCGGTGCTCGCGCTCGAGCTGCTCGACGAACGCGTCCGGGTCGGGCAGCTCGCCGAGCAGCGTCGCCTGGCGCTTGACCACCGCGAAATCGCCCGGCGCGAGCAGCTCCAGCCGCCCGAGACGCTCGGCGAGCGCCGCCGGCACCGCGTCCGCCGCCGCGGCGTCGAGGGCCACGGCGTCCGCCCCTTCGGGCGGCGACCATCCGAGCGCCTCGACCGCGAACATCCGCAGACGCTGCACCGCCGACAGCGGCAAGAACCGCAGCTTGAACGAGAAGCGCCGCAGCGCCGCCTCGTCGATCCGGTCGAACAGGTTCGTGGTGCAGATGAACACGCCGTCGAAGCGCTCCATCCCCTGCAGCATCTCGTTGACCTCGCTGACCTCGTAGTTGCGGACCGCGAGCTGGCGGTTCTGCAGGAACGAGTCGGCCTCGTCGAGCAGCAGCACCGCCTGTTCGCGCTGCGCGTCGGCGAACATCTTCGCCATCTGCTGCTCGGTCTCGCCGACGTACTTGCTCATCAGGTCGGAGGCGCGCTTGATCATCAGCGGCCGCGCGAGGCTGCGCGCGACGTGCTCGCCGAGCGCGGTCTTGCCGGTGCCCGGCAGTCCGTAGAAGCACAGCGTCGCGCGCGGGCGCGCCTGCAGCGCCGCGATGATCCGCGCGACCGGATGGCGGGTCTCGACGTTGAGCAGACCGAGGTCGTAGCGGGTCGGCGACGGCCGGAATTCCGGCTCGTCGTCGGCGCGGCCGAGCGCTCGGTCGGCACGCTCGAGCTGGCGCTCGATCAGCGCCTCGACCGGGTCGCCGACGCTGTCGCGGGTCAGCCGCGCGAAGCGCGCCGCCGACTGGATCTGCGCGGGCGTCACCTGCTTGCGCGCAGCGATCTTCGCGACGAACGCGTCGGAAACGCCGAGCTCGGCGAGGTGCTTGCGGGCGATCGTCTCGCGCACGCGCTGCGGCGGATTGGACAGCTCGAGGTGGAACTGGAAGCGGCGTCGGTAGGCCGGGTCGATCTGGCCGATCGAGTTCGACACCCAGATCGTCGGCACCGGGTTCTGTTCCAGGGTCTGGTTCACCCAGGCCTTGCCGTTGACCGCCGCACCCCGCGCCTCCTCGGCGCCGAAGAGGTTCAGCACCGGCTCGCTGATCGGCGGGAACACGTCCTCGACCTCGTCGAACAGCAGCGCCGCGCCGTTGCGCCCCTTCAGGAACGCCTGAGACACCTGCAGCGAGCGGTAGCGCTCCTTGCCCGACAGGCTGTTGCCGTCGCGATCGAGGCAGTCGACCTCGTAGAGCTCGCAGCCGGCGCGCTGCGCGACCAGCCTCGCGAACTCGGTCTTGCCGGTGCCCGGGGGCCCGTAGAGCAGCACGTTCACGCCCTTCTCCCGCCCGCGTACCGCAGCCTGCAGCAGTGCGACCAGGTAGCGCGCGTCGTCGCCGACGTGCGGGAAGTCCTCGATCGCCAGCGCGCTCGGCATGGCCGGCCGCGTGAACGCGGCCATCATCTCGCCCTCGGACGCGTACTCTGCGGTCAGCACCGCGAGCAGCTTGTCCGACACGCGCATCAGGTCGCCGAGGTCGGTGACCGCGTGCTCGGCGATCGGCGTCTCGACCAGCCCGAGCGACTCGAGCCTTCCGCCCGCACGCAGCGCGGCCGCGGCCTCGCCCGCCTGCTGGCCGAGCACCTGCGCGAGCATCCCGTAGGCTTCCTGCGCGCTCGCGGCCTTGCAGTCGACCAGCACCGGGCGCAGGTCGCGCTGGTACTTGCACAGCGATGCGTGCAGCAGGATCGCGCGCTCGCAGTCGGAGAGGCCGAGCACGCGCGCGAGCAGGTCGACGTTGTCGACGAGGCGGACCCGCTGCTTGGCGAGCCGCGCGTCGAACCGGTCGGCGCTGAGCTGGAAGACCCGGAGCAGCTCCTTGCCGTGCAGTTTCACGAACTCGTCGAGGTAGTAGTGGATCGCGGTGTCGTCGTACAGGCCGTTCCAGGCACCGTGCCGCGCCATGAACTCCTCGAGCGCGAGCTCCCCCGACCCGGCCCAGGCAGGCGCCTCGGCGCAGCGGCGCGCGACGTAGGCCTGCAGCCGCGCGAGCGTCGCGCGGGGCCACACCAGCCAGCGGCCGGTCAGCGTGACGACGTTGTTGATGTCGCGGCGCAGGTTGAAGCGGGGACCGAGCGCGAGCACCGTGCGCAGCGCGAAGCGCGCGCACATCAGGTCGAGCGCGGTCGCGTGCTCGAGCGCGGGCGGGTCGATCGTCGGCTCTTCGTCGACGGCGTGCGCGGGGACGGACATCTGTCGGACCTCCCGGAGGATGGTTGGCATCGATGCTAACGCGCGGATCGACACTGCGGCCGACCTGGTGTAACGTGTTCTGTATACAGTATTCGCCCAGCCCTGCATTCAGCTGCGTCCAGCCACCCGACCCCGATGGCTCCCCGCCCACCCGAACCGCGCCTCGCCGCGCTCGACGCGAGCCCCGCGCTCGCCGAGCGCGCCTACCGCGCGCTGCTCGACGCGATCGTCACCGGCGAGCTCGCTCCCGGCGAGCGGCACACGCAGGAGGCGCTCGCCGAGCGGCTCGGCGTGTCGCGCCAGCCGGTGCTGCAGGCGCTGCTGCTGCTGCGCAGCCAGGGGCTGGTGAAGGACGAGCCGAACCGGCGCGGCGTCGAGGTCGCGCCGCTGACGGCGGCGTTCGTGCAGCACCTGTATGCGGTGCGCGGCGCGCTCGACGCCCTCGCCGCGCGCTCCGCGGCCCACCGGCCCCGCCCGGAGCTGCGCGAGCCCGGCATGACGCTGATCCGCGCAGGCCGCGCGGCGGCCGCCGCCGGCGAGCCGCGGGCGCTGGTCGAGGCCGATGTCGCGTTCCACCGGTTCCTGTACGAGGCCGCGCACAACCCGGTGCTCGCGGAGACGGCCGAGGTCCACTGGCACCATACCCGCCGCGCGATGGCTGTCTACCTGCGCCAGCCGGTCTCGGTGCGAACCGTCTGGAACGAGCACCTGGCGATGCTGAACGCGGTGGTGCGCGGCGACGCGCGGCTCGCCGAGCGGCTCGCCCGGGAGCACTGCGAGGCGTCCGCGCAGACGATGCTGCGGCTGGTGTTCGAGCCCCCCGCGCCGGCGCTCGCCGGCGATCCCGTCACGACCAGGAGGAGACGATGAAGCTGACCCCCGAGCAGCTGGAGCGGTTCGACCGCGACGGCTACCTGTTCTTTCCCGGCCTGTTCAGCCCCGAAGAGATGGCGGCGCTGAAGGCCGAGGTGCCCTCGCTGTACGCGCAGCACCGCCCGGAGATCATCCGCGAGAAGGGCTCGGACGCGGTGCGCACCGTGTTCGCCGCGCACCTGATGAACGAGGGCTTCGCCAAGCTCGGCCGCCACCCGCGCATGATCGAGCCCGCCCGCCAGCTGTTCGGCGAGGAGGTCTACATGCACCAGTTCAAGGTGAACGGCAAGCAGGCCTTCGACGGCGACGTGTGGCAGTGGCATCAGGACTACGGCACCTGGAAGGCCGACGACGACATGCCGGAGGCCCGCGCGATGAACGTCTCGGTCTTCCTCGACGAGGTCAGCGAGTTCAACGGGCCGCTGCTCTTCATCCCGGGCTCGCACAAGGCGGGCGCGCTCGAGGCGAGCCACGACCTGTCGACCACCAGCTACCCGCTTTGGACGATCGACGAGAAGACCATCACCGACCTGGTCGCGCGCGGCGGCATCGTCGCGCCGAAGGGCCCGCCCGGCTCGATGCTGCTGTTCCACTCGTGCCTCGTGCACGGCTCGCCGTCGAACATGTCGCCGTGGAACCGGACGATCGTGTACCTGAGCCTGTGCGCGGTCTCGAACCACATCCGCCGCTTCAAGCGTCCCGACTGGATCGCGCACCGCGACTTCACGCCGATCGTGCCGCTGGCCGACGACTGCCTGCTCGACGGCTCGGTGCGCATCCTGGACCTGCCGCTCGCGAACGCGGCCTGAGTCAGAGGCGACGATGAACCTGCACCGGATGCTCCGGCAGCGCGCGGCCGAGGGTCGCCCGCTGCGAGTCGGCCTGATCGGGGCCGGCAAGTTCGGCACGATGTACCTGTCCCAGGCGCTGCGCACGCCAGGGATCCACCTGGTGGGCGTCGCCGACCTGCAGCCCGTGCGGGCGAAGGCGGCGCTGAAGCGCGTCGGCTGGCCCGCCGACCGGCTCGGCGCGAAGGGCTTCACCGACGCCGCGAAGCGCGGCACGACGCGGATCGTCGACGACGCTTTCGCGCTGATCTCGGCGCCCGAGGTGGACGTGGTGATCGACGCGACCGGCCACCCGGCGGCCGGCATCGCGCACGTCCTCGCCTGCTGCGAGCACGGCAAGCACGTGGTGATGGTCAACGTCGAGGCCGACGCGCTCGCGGGACCGCTGCTCGCGCGGCGCGCGCAGGAGGCGGGCATCGTCTACTCGCTCGCCTACGGCGACCAGCCGGCGCTGATCTGCGAGATGGTCGATTGGGCGCGCACCGCAGGCTTCGAGGTGATTGCCGCCGGCAAGGGCACGAAGTACCTGCCCGAGTACCATGCGTCGACCCCCGACACCGTCTGGCCGCACTACGGCATCGCGCCCGAGGACGCGAAGGCCGGCGGCATGAATGCGCAGATGTTCAACTCGTTCCTCGACGGCACGAAGTCGGCGATCGAGATGGCCGCGGTCGCGAACGCGACCGGGCTCACGCCCGCACCCGACGGGCTCGCGTTCCCGCCCTGCGGCGTCGACGACCTGCCCCACCTGCTGCGCCCGGCGTCCGAAGGCGGGCTGCTGCACCACCGCGGCCAGGTCGAGGTGGTCTCGAGCGTCGAGCGCGACCGCCGCACGGTGTTCCGCGACCTGCGCTGGGGCGTGTACGTGACCTTCGCGGGCGACACCGACTACGTCAGGCGCTGCTTCAAGGAGTACGGGCTGCACACCGACTCCAGCGGCAACTACACCGCGATGTACAAGCCCTACCACCTGATCGGGCTCGAGCTCGGCGTCAGCGTCGCGTCGGTCGGCCTGCGCCGCGAGCCGACCGGCGCCGCCGACGGCTGGCGCGGCGACGTGGTGGCCACCGCCAAGCGCGACCTGAAGGCCGGCGAGACGCTCGACGGCGAAGGCGGCTTCACCGTCTACGGCAAGCTGATGCCGGCGACCGACTCGCTCGCGGCCGGCGGCCTGCCGCTCGGCCTCGCGCACGGCGTCAAGCTGTTGAAGCCCGTGCCGGCCGGCCGGCCGGTGCGCTGGACCGACGTGGAGATCGACGCGACGCAGCCCGCGGTCGCGTTCCGCAGGGAGATGGAGCGGACCTTCGCCGCGGCGCTCAGCGGTGCAGCGTCGCGACCACGATCGTCGCGAGCCCGAGCCCGAGGTTGACCGCGACCAGCGTCCGGATGCGGCCGAGCCCGGCGGCCGCGTCCGGCCAGCGCCGCGCCTGCGCCGCGGCGCGCGCTTTCGGGAAGATCCCGTGGGCGATCACGCCGAAGATCACCGTCATCACCGCCGCGATCCCCATCATCGCGTGCCAGCCGGGCGGCGCGTTCGCGAACCCGACCTGCGCGAAGCGCCACAGCCCGGTCGCCCACAGCAGCACGATCGACGCCGCGACCCAGCGGAAGAAGCGGCCGAGCGCGCCGACCATCACCGGCACGCGCTGCGGCGGCTCCAGCAGCTCGAAGGCCGCGGGCCGCAGGCAGAAGTGGGCGAAGACCATGCCGCCGACCCAGACGGCGGCTGCCGAGACGTGCACGGCGTGAAGCAACGATTCCATGGACGCAGTCTGACACGGCCCGGCGGGGCGTCCGCCGATGACACCGCGGCGCGGATGGGCGACACTCGCGCTCCACACGGCACGCGACGCCCACGCCGCGGCCCGCGAGGAGACGCATGGAGATCTCGACGCTCGACCTGTCGCGCCGCCGCGCGCGCGAGAAGCCGCAGGCCGTCGCCTGGTCCGCTCCCGACCGTTCCTGGACCTTCGGTGCGGTCGAGACACTGACGAACCGGCTCGCCAACGCGCTCGTCGCCCTCGGCGTGGGTCGCGGCGACCGCGTCGCCTGCCTGACCCGCCACCAGCCCGAGTGCGCGATGCTCGTGCTCGCCGCGCAGAAGATCGGCGCGGTCTGCATGCCGGTCAACTGGCGGCTCGCGGCGCCCGAGGTGCAGTACATCGTCGGCGACGGCAAGGCCCGCGCGATGATGGCCGACCCGGAGTTCGAGCCGGTCGTCGCCGCACTCGACGCGCCGACGCTGCTCGCGACGTTCGCGACGCGCCCGGGCGGCGCGCTGCCCGCGCTCGAGGACTGGATCGCCGCACATCCGGACGTCGATCCCGGCTTCATGCCCGGGCCGGACGACATCGCGCTGCAGCTGTACTCGTCGGGCACCACCGGCCTGCCGAAGGGCGTCGAGCTGTCGCACCGTGCGATGGCGCACTCGCACATCAACGGCGTGTCGCAGGAGTGGGCCTACGATCCGGCGGTGCACGTGAACCTGAACGTGCTGCCGGCGTTCCACATCGCCGGCGCCGGCGTCGCGCTGATGACGCACGCGTTCGGCGGGCGCAGCGTGACGTTGCCCGACTTCGACCCGAAGGTCGCCCTCGACGCGATCGAGCGCGAGGGCGTCACGCACGCGTTCCTGGTGCCGGCGATGATCCAGTTCATGCTGGCGGTCCCGGGCGTGGAGACGCGCGACCTGTCGTCGCTCAAGATCATCTCGTACGGCGCCTCGCCGATCAGCGACCGCGTGCTGACCGACGCGATGCGCGTGTTCGGCTGCGGTTTCCTGCAGGTCTACGGCCTCACCGAGACCTGCGGCGCGGTGACCGCGCTGCGCGCGCACGACCACGCGACCGAGGGACCGAAGGCCGCGCTGCTGCGCTCGGCCGGCCAGCCGATGACCGACGTCGAGGTCCGCGTCGTGCGGCCGGGCACGCGCGACGACTGCGACGACGGCGAGGTCGGCGAGCTGTGGATCCGCTCGCCGAAGAACATGACCGGCTACTGGGGCAAGCCCCACGCCACCGCCGAGGCCTTCGAGCCCGATGCGCGCGGCGAGCCGCCGTGGTTCCGCAGCGGCGACGCCGGCTACTGGAAGGGCGGCTACCTGTTCCTGCACGACCGGCTGAAGGACATGATCGTCTCCGGCGGCGAGAACATCTATCCGGCCGAGGTCGAGAACGCGCTGATGCTGCATCCGGCGGTCGCCGACGGCGCGGTGATCGGGGTGCCGGACGAGAAGTGGGGCGAAGCGGTCAAGGCGGTCGTCGTGCTCAAGCCGGGCACGAGCGCGACCGAGCGCGAGATCGTCGACTTCGTCCGCGCGCGCATCGCGCACTACAAGAGCCCCAAGTCGGTCGACTTCGTCGATGCGATCCCGCGCAACCCGAGCGGCAAGATCCTCAAGCGGGTGCTGCGCGAGACCTACTGGGCCGGCCGCGACCGCCGGATCGCCTGACGCCCTTCCCTCCCAGGACCCGAACGATGAATGCCCCCGAGATCCGCGAGATCGCCACCGGCCTGCAGTTCCCGGAGGGCCCGATCGCCCTGCCCGACGGCGACGTGCTGCTGGTCGAGATCCGACGCGGCACGCTTTCGCGCGTGAAGCCCGACGGCCGCATCGTCGTCGTCGCGACGACCGGCGGTGGGCCGAACGGCGCCGCGATCGGCCCCGACGGCGCCTGCTACGTCTGCAACAACGGCGGCTTCGACTGGATCGACATGGGCGGCGGCCGGATGCGTCCCGCGCACCAGCCGAAGGACTACTCGGGCGGACGCATCGAGCGCGTGGATCTCGAGACCGGGCGCGTCGACGTGCTCTACACGCACGGACCGAACGGCGCGCTGCGCGGCCCGAACGACCTGGTGTTCGACGCGCACGGCGGCTTCTGGTTCACCGACCTCGGCAAGACCCGGCCGCGCGACCTCGACTACGGCGCGGTCTACTACGCGAAGGCCGACGGCTCGTCGATCGTCGAGGTCGTGCAGCCGATGCTGACGCCGAACGGGATCGGCCTGTCGCCGGACGGCACGCGGCTCTACGTCGCCGAGACCCGCGCGGGCCGGCTCTGGGCTTGGGACATCGAGGGGCCGGGCGTGCTCAAGCGCCGGCCGTTCCCGTCGCCGTGGGGCGGCACGCTGCTGCACCAGTCGTCGAGCTATCGCCTGTTCGACTCGCTCGCGGTCGACGCGGCCGGCGACGTCTGCGTCGCGACGCTGATGGAGGGCGGCATCACGGTCGTGCCCCCGGACGGCGGGCCGGTCGGCTGGGTGCCGATGCCCGACGTCTACACGACCAACGTGTGCTTCGGCGGACCGGAGCTGAAGACGGCGTACGTGACGCTGTCGACGACCGGCAGGCTCGTGGCGATCGACTGGCCGAGGCCGGGCACGCCGCTGAACTGGCTGAACACTCGGCCCTGATCGCTCGGCTCCGGACGGAGCGCGCGAAGCGCGGCGGCCCGCCGCGGCGCCGGCGCCCCGGTCCGCAGCCCCGGGGCGATCCGCCCGATCAGCCCAGCTCGGCCAGCCGACGCGCCTGACGCTCGAGCAGCCGCTCGACCTCGGCGAGGTCCTGCGCCGACAGCGACGGCCCCGGCCGCCGCAGCGTCGGATGCGCGATCGCGCCGCGCGCGACCATCAGGTGCTTGCGCACCGCGAGGCCGATGCCCGCCTGCTGCTCGTAGCGGGCGAGCGGCAGGTACGCGTCGAACAGGTCCCGGCCGCGCTCGGTATCGCCGCGGGCGAACGCGTCGACGACGCCGACCATCATCTCCGGGTAGGGGAAGCCGGTCATCGCGCCGTCGGCGCCGCGCGCCATCTCCTCGGGCAGGAAGAGGCCGCCGCCATTGCCGGTGAGGATCGACACGCGGCGCACGTCGCCTCGCGTGCTCGCCGCGCGGTAGGCAGACAGCTTCGCGAGACCGGGACTGTCCTCGTGCTTGATCATCACGCAGCGCTCGTGGCGGCGCAGCAGTTCGAGCACGACCGACGTGGGCAACGACACGCCGCTCGCGATCGGATGGTCCTGCAGCACCCATGGCGTGTCCGCGCCGATCGACTCGAGCGCCATCGCGAACCAGTCGAGGATCTGCTGGTCCGAGCGCAGGCCCGGGCCCGGCTGCAGCATCAGGCCCGAGGTGCCCGCGTCGCGCAGCGCCGCGGCGAGTTCGCGCAGGCCGGCGAACCCGGGCGCCGACACGCCGCAGACCACCGGCACGCGCCCCGCGACGCGCTCGACGACGCGCGCGGTGAGCCGTCGCGCCTCGTCCTGCGTCAGCTTCGGCGCCTCGCCGAGAACGCCGAGCAGCGTGAGCCCGGTCGCGCCGTGCGACAGGTAGAAGTCGACCATCGTGTCGGCGCTCGCAGGATCGAGCGCACCGTCCGGCGTGAACGGCGTGACGGCGATCAGGTAGGCGCCGCGGGCGGACGCGTCGAGCGGGGCGATGCGGGTCATCGGTGTCGGAGGCGGGCGGTCAGAAACGCGAGCCGGGCTGCGAAAGGAACGCGAGTTCCTGCGCGGTCGAGGCCCGGCCGAGCGCATCGTTGCGGTGGGGGAAGCGGCCGAAGCGATCGATCACCTCGAGGTGCCTGACCGCCCACTCCAGGTAGCCGCCGGCGTGCGGGTCGTTGCGCAGCGTACCGAACAGGCGCACCGCCTCGCGCTGGTCCGCGAGCGACTCCGAGTGCTCGAACGGCAGGTAAACGAACGCGCGCTCGACCGGACGCAGCCGCGCGTCCCGGCCTTCGGTGACGACGCACTTCGCGAGCGCGAGCGCACGGGCGTCGAGCGCGAACGCGCGCGCGTCGCCGCGGAACAGGTTGCGAGGGAACTGGTCGCAGACGACGAGGAGCGCGAGCGCGCCGTCTTCGTCGGCCTCCCAGCCCGCGAGGCCGCCGGCGCGCGCCTCGTCGAGCAGCGCGCCGAAGCGCGCGCGGATCGACGCGTCGAACGCGTCGTCCTTGCGGAACCAGGCGTCGTGCGGTCGGCCGAGCGCGCGTTCGGCCGGCTCGCCGAACCAGAACGCGAGCACCTCGGCGACGCGCGGATCGGCGCTCACGACGCGAACTCGATCGTCACGCGGCGCGTGCGGGCGCTCTTCTTCTCGACCTTCGCGATCCGCAGCATCCCGATCTCGGCGGTGTTCGCGACGTGCGTGCCGCCGCAGGGCTGCAGGTCGACATCGTCGATTCGCAGCAGCCGTACGCGGCCATGACCCATCGGCGGCGCGACCGACATCGTGCGCACCAGCTCGGGCTGCGCGGCGAGCGCCTCGTCGGTGATCCAGTCTGCACCCACTGCGTGGCCGCCCGCGACCAGCCGCTCGAGCCCGGCCTGCAGCGCGTCGCGGTCGATCGGCTCGACGGTCGCGAAGTCGAGTCGCGCGTAGCCGGCGGTGATCGAGCAGCCGTCGACCGGGTGCGGCAGCAGCGCGCACAGCAGGTGCGTCGCGGTGTGCAGCCGCATGTGCCGATGCCGGCGGTCCCAGTCGATCTCGGCGACGACCGCGTCGCCCGGCTTCAGCGACGCCGCGGCCTCGGCCGAGTCCGGGGACGGCACGTGAAGCGCGTCGTCCGTCCCGGCGCCCTCTGCCTTCGACTTGCGGGTGTCGGCGATCGCGACGACGAGTCCGTCGGCACGCGTCAGCGTGCCCGCGTCGCCCGCCTGGCCGCCGCCCAGCGGATAGAACACCGTGCGGTCGAGCAGCACGCCCGCGGGGCCGACCGAGACCACCCGCGCGTCGCAGCGGCGCAGGTACGCGTCCGCGCGGAACAGGGCCTCGGTCACGCGACCGCCTTCGGCGGCTCGCCGAACAGCGCGTGCTCGAGCCCGTCGGCGTCGAGCACGCCGCCGAGCATGTCGGGCGGCAGCATCGCGCAGATCAGCATCAGCGCTTCGAACTGCGGCTTGAACGCGTCGATCAGCTGCTGCGGTTCGGGGCACAGCTTGCGGTCGGCGATCACGCCGAACTGCACGCCGCCGGCGTACGACAGGATCGATACGCCGAACCCGATGTCGCCCGACTGCGGCACCCAGAACATCATCCGCGACAGCCGCCGTCCGGCGAGCGACAGCGGCTCCTTCGGACCCGGCACGTTGGTCATCACCGCGGTCGCCTTGCTCGCGACGTAATGCAGGATCGGGTCCTGCACCAGCTTCGGCGCGCGCCCGACGACCTCGAGCAGCGTGTAGGCGAGCACGGCCTGGTAGCCGCCCTTCAGGTTGTCCATCCGGCGCCGCACTTCCTGCAGGCGCGCGATCGGGTTGGCGATGCCGACCGGCAACTCCAGCGGCACGAGGCCGAAGGCATTGCCGAGGCGGATCGGCCCGTCGGTGCGGCGCAGGTTCACCGGTACCATCGCGCGGATCTCGCAGCCGGTGGTGTCCTCGCCGCGGCCGCGCAGGTAGGTGCGCAGCGCGCCCGCGACGCAGGACATCAGCACGTCGTTGACCGAGGCGCCGAGGGCGCGGCAGACGAGCTTCACGTCGTCGAGCGGCAGCGGCTCGTTCCAGGCGATGCCCTTCGCGACGCCCGGCACGCCCTTCAGGCAGGTCTGCGTGTCCGACGTCATCAGCGCGATCCGCGCCGCGTCGACGATCACGCGCTGGGCGGCCTGCGCGACGTCGGCGAGCTTCTCGGGGTCCCCGGCGATCCGCACCGAGCGCGCGACCGCGCTGCCGGTCGCCCCGATCGCCGAGCCGGTCGCCTCGATCGCCTTCACGGCGCCGGCGGTGATCGGCTGCAGGAACGGGCGCCAGGGGTTCGAGGTCAGCTCGGCGTCGCCGTGCTCGTCGCCGCCCGGGCCTGCCGCGCGCGCACGGCGGCGCGTGCCCGACGGCGGCGGCGCGTCGTCGGTCAGGCTCAGCAGCACTCGGACCAGCGCGATGCCGTCGGCGATGCAATGGTGGATCCGCGCGACCAGCGCGTCGGTGCCCTTGTAGCCGTGGACCAGATGGAACTGCCACAGCGGCCGTTCGGGGTCGAGCGGCGTGATCGCCAGCTCGGCGACGAAGCGCTGCAGTTCGACGTCGCCCGCCTCGCCGTCGAGGCGGTGCGGCACCAGGTGCGCGTCCAGATCGAAGCGATCGTCGTCGACCCACCAGGCCGCGCCGGTCGCGTCGTACTCGACGCGCTGGCGGAACCGGTCGAAGGCGAGCAGCCGCTCCTCGATCACCGCGCGCAGCGCGGCCGTGTCGACCGGACGCTCGAACACGTCGATGCCGACGATCATCATCAGGTTGCTCGGGCGGTCCATCCGCAGCCATGCGGTGTCGACGCTCGACATCCGCTCCCGCCCCACGGTCGCAGCCATCGTCCCTCCGGGCCCGGCGTGCCCGGGCTGTTTCTTTGCAGCTATGATAGTCCCCACCCCAGATCCCGACATCCAGGAAGGCGCCCATGTCCGACCTCGCGACCCGTTTCGAGCAGGCGGTGGCCGATTCGAAGAAGCTCCCCGAGCGGCCCGACAACGCGACGCTGCTGAAACTCTACGCGCTGTTCAAGCAGGCGACCGACGGTGACGTCGACGGGAAGCGACCCGGCTTCACCGACATGATCGGCCGTGCGAAGTGGGACGCATGGAACGAGATCAAGGGAACGTCGAAGGACGACGCGAAGCAGCAGTACGTGTCCCTGATCGAGGACCTCAAGGGCTGAACCGGGGCGCCCAGCACGGCTCGGCGGTTCTCTGGCCGGCGCCGTCCAAGGCGGCCGCGGCATGCTTGCCGCAGCCGAGCGGGAGAAGGGCGCGCGCCCGCGTGCCGCCCCGCTCGGCTCGGCTCAGCGGTACTCGATCGGGAAACTCAGCGCCGGGTCCGCGTGTGCATCCCAGTAGCCCTGCCAGATCGCCCGCGTCACCGGTCCCACACGGCCGTCGCCGATCGGCCGGTCGTCGAGCGTGGTGATCGGCATCACACCGCCCGCCGTCGTCACCAGCATCATCTCGTCGCACTCGTAGGCGAGCGAGACCGGGACGTCGTCCATCACCCACGGCAGGCCGAGCGCGTCGGCCACCTCGAGCACGGTCCTGCGGGTCACGCCCTCGAGCACGCCGCGCCGCGGCGTGTGCAGAGTGCGGTCCTTGACCAGCACGACGTTGAAGCCCGAGCCCTCGGTGAGGTTCGCGTCGCCGTCGGTGAGGATCGGGTACATGGCGCCGCGGTCGCGCGCCTCGAGGATGCCGCGGGTGAAATCGCCCCACTGCAGGTTCTTGACCGTCGGATCGACCGCGCCCGGCGGGATGCGACGCACCGTGCGTGCGACGATCGCCGATCCGCCGGTCTCCTGGACCGCCGGATCCATCACCCACAGGTACGGCAGGACCATCAGGTAGCAGAAGTTCTCGCACTGCTCCGGCGGATATTGGCGGATGTAGCGCAGGCCGCGGGTGACGATCATCATCACGTAGGCGTCGCGGATGCCGCCGAGCGCCGCCATCTCCACCAGACGGTCGCGGATCTCCCGGCGCGGGATCGGGCTCGAGAGGCGCAGCCGGGCCATGCTCGCCTCGAACCGGTCGAGGTGGTCGTCGAGGCGGAAGAAGCGGCCGTTCCAGATCGCCGGTACGTCGTAGGTGAGGTCCGAGCGCAGGAAGCCCTGGTCGAGCAGCGGGATCCTCGCTTCGGACGCCGGCACGTAGTCGCCGCCGACCCAGGCGACGCCCTGCGCGAACGGATGCCCGCTCGCCTGCAGCGCGGCGGCGCGGCGGCGGTAGTCTTCGAAGACGGTGTCGGTCCAGACCATCGGAGGCCCTCCCCGGATCGGTCGATGCGTATCAGCCGAAGTACTCGTCGAAGTTCCGGTGGATCGTCTCCTCGATCCGCCCCCTGAACGCCGACAGCAGGAAGCCGAGCTTCGCGTGGAGCTCGACATGGTCCTTCTGGACGACCAGCTCGCCGTGCACGCCGCTGCGTTCGAACTTCAGCACGTTGCCCTCCCACGTGCTGGTCATCCCGAACTCCCGCTCCATCTCGTCGGCGACCCGCTGGGCCGCCACCCTGGCCTTCTTCATGCCGAGCGCGTGGTCGCGCTTCAGGTCGATCGTCGACATCGGTCTGGTCTCCTCTCGGGCGGGCGGGTCAGGACGCGCCGCGCGCCCGCAGCGCGTCGCCGTTGACCGGCGTGTGTAGCGGCTCGCCGGCCGCGAACGCCAGCAGGTTGCGCGCCGCGAGCATCGCCATCGCGAGCCGCGACGAGCGAGTCGCGCTGCCGATGTGCGGGGTCAGCACGACGTTGGGCACCTCGAGCAGCGCGGGGTTCACCACCGGCTCGCCCTCGAACACGTCGAGCCCGGCTGCCGCGAGCGGACCGTCGCGCAGCGCGCGTGCGAGCGCCGCGTCGTCGACGATGCCGCCGCGCGCGATGTTGACCAGCGTCGCGCCCGGCTTCATCCGGGCGAGCTGCGCCGCGCCGATCATATGTTGCGTCTGCGGCGAGTACGGCAGCACCAGCACCACGTGATCCGAGGTCGCGAGCAGCGTGTCGAGGTCGACGCGCAGGGCGCCCAGCTCGGCCTCGTTCGGAGCAGGGCTGCGGTTGGTGTATTGCAGCCTCATCGAGAAGCCGCTCGCGCGACGCGCGACCGCCGAGCCGATCCGGCCCATGCCGACGATACCGAGCGTCGCGCCGTGCACGTCCGCGCCGAGGAACTGGTCCCAGGCCCAGCGGCCCCACTTCCCCTCGCGCAGCCAGCGCTCGGACTCGGTGACGCGCCGCGCGGTCGCCATCAGCAGCGCCCAGGCCATGTCGGCGGTCGCCTCGGTCAGCACGTCCGGTGTGTTGGTGACCGGGATGCCGCGAGCGGTGCAGGCCGCGACGTCGATCTGGTTGTAGCCGACCGAGCCGGTCGCGACGATCTTCAGGTTCGGGCACGCGGCGAGCAGCGCCGCGTCGACGCGGTCGGTGGCGACGACGTAGAGCGCGTCGCAGTCGGCCGCCTTCTCGCGGGTCTGCTCGGGCGTCCAGAACGCGTCGTCGTCGTTGGTGCGGACCTCGTAGACGGCGCGCAGCGCGTCGACGACCTCGGGGAACACGCGGCGGGTGATCAGCAGGCGGGGCTTGCTCACGACGCGCCCCCCGCGGTCGTGCCGGCAGTGCCGGCACTGCCGACGATGACCACGTGCACGCGGTAGGGTCCGTGTGCGCCGAGCACGATCGTCTGCTCGATGTCGCCGGTCCGCGAGGGCCCGGACACGAGGTTGGTCGCGCGCGGCAGCGTGCCGCGCTCGGCGCGCGCGAGTGCGAAGCCCTCCTCGTAGTGCGCGACGACGCGCTCGGCCGGCACGACCGCGACGTGCGTCTCCGGCAGCAGGTGCATCGAGGCCGGCGTGTCGGGGCCGGACAGCATCATCAGCGTGCCGGTCTCGGCGATCGCGACGAACGCCCCGCTGATGCCGACGAGGTCGTCGCCATCCGGGCGGCGCGCCTCGACCTCGAGGCCGGCGCCGCTCCAGTCGAACCCGCCGAGCGTGTTCCAGCAGACCGCGCGCTTCGGCAAGCCGTGCGCGTCGAGGTAGCGGGCGATCGCGGCCGGCACGTCGGCCATGCCGGCGACGCGCTCGGTGGTGCTCGACATCCGCGCGGCCTGCGTCTCGAAGTGCAGCACGCGATCGGCGCCCACGGTCGGCTGCGGCCCGACCGCGCGGCGCGCGATCCAGTCGTCGACCGCGCGGCGCTCGCCGGTCGAGGGCGCGCCCGAGCGGCCCTGGGCGCCACGGATCCGGTCGAGGATGCGGCGCCGGGCCGCGGAGGTGTCGAGGTCGGTCATCGGACGTCTCGGTTCAGGCGGCGGCCTTGCTCTGGAACACCTGGCGCAGGTAGGCGAGGTAGGCAGGGTCGTCGCACATCGTCTTCTCCGGCGAGTCGGACAGCTTCGCGACCGGCTGGCCGTTGCAGCGGACCATCTTGATGACGATCTGCAGCGGCTTGAAGCCGAGATCGTTGGTCAGGTTGGTGCCGATGCCGAACGCGAGCCGCGTGCGGTCGCGGAAGCGGCGGTAGAGCTCTATCGCGAGCGGCACGTTCAGGCTGTCGGAGAAGATCAGTGTCTTGGTGCGGGGGTCGACACGGTTCTGCTCGTAGTGGCGGATCAGGCGTTCGCCCCAATCGAAGGGATCGCCCGAGTCATGGCGCGCGCCGTCGAACAGCTTGCAGAAGTACAGGTCGAAGTCGCGCAGGAACGCGTCGATGCCGTAGATGTCGGACAGCGCGATGCCGAGGTCGCCGCGGTACTCGCGCGCCCACATCTCGAATCCGAACGTCTGCGAATCGCGCAGGCGCGGGCCGAGGGCCTGGCAGGCCTGCAGGTACTCGTGGGCCATCGTCCCCAGCGGCAGCACGCCGTGCCTCATCGCGTACCAGACGTTGCTGGTGCCGGCGAAGTTCTCGCCGAGCGCGTCGCGCAGCCCGAGGATCACCTCCTCGTGCCAGGTCCGCGAGAAGCGGCGGCGCGTGCCGTAGTCGGCGACGCGCATGCCGACGAGCCCGGGGTCGTCGCGGATCAGGCCGATCTTGTCGAGCAGGCGGCGCCGGCCCTCGGGATAGTCGGGGCTCTTCTGGGTGTTGCGGAAGTAGATCTCGTTGATGATCGCCAGCACCGGGATCTCGAACAGGATCGTGTGCAGCCACGGTCCGCGCACGGTCACGTCGATCTCGCCGTCGCCCGACGTCGATGGCGCGACCGAGATGTACTTCTCGTTCATCTGGAACAGGCCGAGGAAGTCGACGAAGTCGCTCTTGATGAACCGCAGCGAGCGCAGGTACTCGAGCTCGGGTTCGGTGAAGCGCAGCGTGCACAGCTGACGGATCTCGGCCCGGATCTCGTCGACGTAGGGCACCAGATCGATACCCGGATTTCGGCACTTGAAGCGGTACTCGACCTGAGCACCCGGGAAGTGGTGCAGCACGACCTGCATCATCGTGAACTTGTACAGGTCGGTGTCGAGCAGCGACGTGATGATCATCGGCCGGATTGTATACGGGCGTCCACGTAGCGAAGCACCATGTCCTCGCAGGTCCGCCAGTGCCTCTCCAGCTCGAGCGGATCGGCCAGATCGCGACCCAGCACGGCCGACAGCGTGTACCGGTTCGACACCCGGAAATAGCCGAGCCCGGCGATCGACACGTAGAGGTCGGAGGGGTCGAGCCCGGGCCGGAACGCCCCGTCGCGCAGGCCGCGCGCAAGCAGCGAGGCCAGCATCCGGACGACCGGCGCGACCAGCATGTCGAGCCGCGACGATCGGCGCAGGTGGCGCGCCTGCAGCTGGTTCTCGGCGGTGAGCACGCCGATGAACTCCGGGTGATCGGCGTACCAGCGCCAGACGAATCGGCAGAAGTGCGCGAGCGCCTCGCGGGGTGGCTTGTCGTCGAGCACCAGCGCCTGCTCGGCGACGCCGAGCGTGTCGTAGGCGGCCTCGAGCACCGCGCGGAACAGCCCTTCCTTGCTGCCGTAGTAGTAGTAGACCATCCGCTCGGACGAGCGCGCGCGCCTCGCGATGCGGTCGCCGCGTGCGCCGCCGAAGCCGTGACGGGCGAACTCCAGCGTCGCGGCGCGCAGGATCCGCGCACGCGTGGCCCAGGCGTCGCGGCGCTGCGGGCTGCCGCGGCGTGCGGTGTCGCCTGCCTCGGCGTCGGCCGGGTCGGTCGCGTCGGGCTCCGGCTCGCGGGTGCGCCCGTGGCCCACGCCGGTGCGCATCGCGCCGGACACCGCGCCCGCACGAGCCGGGCCGGGCGTCGCGCCGGTGCGCGTCGAGCCCGCCACCGCGTCCGCCGCCGTCCTCAGTGCGCCGGCACGACGACCGGCACCTCGATGGCGGGCGGCGTGTTGCGGCTGCGTCCGCAGCGCACCAGCCCGTCGATCATCACCATGCCGACGCCTGGAATGTCGCCGAGCCGCACGCTGTCGAGCAGGTCGCGGCCCGCGGTGTGCTGCGCGCGGTCGAGGAACACGAAGTCCGCCGGCCGCCCGACCTCGATCAGACCCTGCTTCAGGTTGCGCATCCGCGCGATGTTGCCGGTCGCGAAGCCGAAGACGATCTCGGCGGGGATGTCGGCGAGCGACGAGATCAGCGCGATCAGGCGCAGGATGCCGAGCGGCTGCACGCCCGATCCGGCCGGCGCGTCGGTGCCGAGGATCACGCGGTGCGGGCACCTGAGCTCCATCGCGTGCTTCGCTGTCAGGATCGCGATCCGCTCGTTGCCGTTGTGCACGATCTCGAGCGCGCGCGGGCTCTTCTCGCACAGCGTGCAGACCGCCTTGTACGACAGCGAGGTGTGCCCGCCGTTGACGTGGCCGATCACGTCGGCGTCGGCCTCGAGCACCACCTGCTCGTCGATCAGCCCCGAGCCGGGGATCGACGGACCGCCGGTGTGGATCGTGCTCTGGATGCCGTGCTTGCGGGCCCAGCCGACCATCTTCGCCGCCTCGGCGCCGGCCTTGACCGAGCCCAGCCCGATCTCGCCGAGCAGCGTGACGCCGGCCGCGGCCATGTCGGCGAAGTCCTGCTCGACCATGCCCTGCTCGATCACCGGCGCGCCGGCGAGCACCTTGACGCCGCCGCCGACGCCGGCCGCGCGCATGCCGTCGAACGCGCGCTGCGCGGTGATCGCGAGCGCCTTGACGCCGATGACGTCCTTCGGGCGCCCGGGCAGGTGCACCTCTCCGGCCGAGATCATCGTGGTCACGCCACCGTTCAGGCACGACTCGATCCAGCCGAGCTGGTTCTGCCGAGGCGTCCAGTCGCCGAACACCGGATGCACGTGCGAGTCGATCAGGCCGGGGCACAGCGTCGTGCCTTTGGCGTCGATCACGGTCGTCGCACGCTCCATGTCGCAGTCGGCGGCCTTGCCGACCGCGACGATCGTGCCGTCCTGCACCACGACGGTGTCGGCGTCGAGCATCGGCGCGTCGATGTCGCCCGACAGCATCAGGCCGACGTTGCGGATCACGACCTTGCCCGAGGCCTGCTGGGTGGCGGTCACTGCCATGGTGGGGTCACTCCTCGATTCGATCTGTCGCGGGCCGGGCCCGCGGTCACACGCTCAGGTACGCGCGTCGCGTCGCCTCGTCGGCGTCGAGCTCGGCCATCGAGCCGGCGAAGCGCACCTGCCCCTTCTCGAGCACGTAGGCGCGGTCGCAGACCGACTCCGCGAAATGCAGGTTCTGCTCGGACAGCAGCACCGACAGGCCCTGCCGCTTCATCTCGTTGATCGAGCGCGCCATCTGCTCGACGATCACCGGCGCGACGCCCTCGGACGGCTCGTCGAGCATCACCAGACGCGGGTTGCCCATCAGCGTGCGCGCGACGGTCAGCATCTGCTGCTCCCCGCCGCTCATCCGCCCGCCGGGGCGATGCGGCATCGCGGCAAGGTTCGGGAACAGGCCGAACAGCGCCTCGACCGTCCAGGTCGGCGTGCCAGCGCGCGGCGGCTGGCGGCCGACCTCGAGGTTCTCGAGCACGGTGAGGTCGGTGAAGATGCGCCGGTCCTCGGGCACCCAGCCGAGCCCGAGCCGCGCGATCCGGTGCGACGGCAGGCCGGCGAGGTCGCGGCCGTCGAAGCGGACCGTCCCGGCGCGCCGCTCCAGCAGGCCGGCGATCGCCTTCATCGTGGTCGACTTGCCGGCGCCGTTGCGGCCCATCAGCGCGACGACCTCGCCCTCCCCCACCTCGAGCGACACGTCGTAGAGGATCTGCGCGCGGCCGTACCAGGCGCACAGGCGTTCGACCTGCAGCAGCGGCGCAGCCATCTCAGGCCTGCCCCGCCGCACGAGCTGCGGCCGCCGATGCCCGCGCGCCGGCCGCACCCGGCACGCCGGTCGAGCCGAAGTACACCTCGCGCACCTGCGCGTCGTCGCGGATCGCCTCGGGAACGCCCTCGGCGATCAGCCGGCCGCGCGCGAGCACGATGATCCGGTCGGCGTACTCGAACACCACGTCCATGCTGTGCTCGGTGAACAGCACGCCGATGCCGCGCTCGCGGACCAGCCGCTTGACCAGCCCGACCAGCTCGTTGCGCTCGCGCGGCGCCATGCCCGCCGTCGGCTCGTCCATCAGCAGCAGGCGCGGGCCGTTGGCGAGAGCGATCGCGAGCTCGACGCGCTTGACGTCGCCGTAGGCGAGCGCGCCGCAGGGCTGGTCGGCCATTGCCGCGAGGCCGACCGCGTCGAGCAGCGCGATCGCCTCGTCGCGCTTCATCTCGGACGCGCGCCCCCACCAGCGCCCGAGCAGGCCGGCGTGGGACAGCAGCGCGAGCTGCACGTTCTCGGCGACCGTCATCGACGCCCAGGTCGCGGCGATCTGGAAGGTACGCCCGACGCCGAGCCGCCAGATCTCGCGCGGCGGCCGGCCGACCAGGTCGGTGCCCGCGAGCAGCACCCGCCCGTGGTCGGGCCGAAGCTGGCCATTGATGCAGTTGAAGCAGGTCGACTTGCCGGCACCGTTCGGGCCGATCAGCGCGAGCAGCTCGCCCGGCACGAGCTCGAAGCTCACGTCGTCGACGGCCTTGACGCCGCCGAACGCCTTGCGCAGGGACCCCACGCGCAGCAGCGGCGCGCCGGTGGCGGACGGGACCGCGCTCATCGCCCCTCCCCACTGCCGGCGGTGGCCGGTCGCGGCGACGGCCCGGCGCCCCGGCCGCGGTCGAGCAGCCGCTCGATCCGGGGCCCGAGCGCGCCGGCGATGCCCTGCGGAAACGCCATCACCAGCCCGAGGATCGTGAACCCCAGCACCGCGCGCCAGTAGTCGGTCGCGCGGATCACGAAGTCCTGCAGCCAGGTGAACGCCGCAGCACCGACCACCGGCCCGGCGAGCGCCTGGATGCCGCCGAGCAGCACCATCACCAGCCCGTCGATCGACCGGCCCACCGCGATCGTCTCGGGCGAGATCGTGCCCTTGGCGAACGCGAACAGCGCACCGGCCACGCCGCCGAACAGCGCCGACACCGCGAACCCCGCCCACTGGACGCGGACCACGTCGATGCCGACCGCGTTCGCGCGCAACGGCGAGTCGCGGCCGGCGCGCATCGCATAGCCGAACGGCGAGAACAGCATCGCCCGCAGCAGCACGACGCTGCCGGCGACGACCGACAGCGTCAGCAGGTAGTACGCGGTCTTCGAGGACAGCCAGGCGGCCGGCCAGATGCCGACCAGCCCGTTGCTGCCGCCGGTGACGGTGTCCCACTGGAACACCAGCGCCCAGACGATCTGCGCGAACGCGAGCGTCAGCATCGCGAGGTACACACCCGACAGCCGGACCGCGAACCATCCGAACAGCAGCCCGCCCGCGAGCGCCAGCAGCGGCGCGACCAGCAGCGCGGCCTCCATCGGCAGCCCGAGCACCTTCAGTGCGAGCGCGGCGCCGTAGGCGCCCAGCCCGAAGTACGCCGCGTGGCCGAACGAGTGCATCCCGCCCGGCCCCATCACGAAATGCAGGCTGGCGGCAAACAGCACCGCGATCAGGATGTCGATGCCGAGCACCGGCAGGTAGGGGAAGGCGCCCGCAGCCAGCGGCAGCGCGAACAGCCCGGCGAGCAGCACCCACCATGCGCGTCGCATCCCCGGCCCCGCGGGCCGCAGCGGCGCCTCGATCTCGGCGGCATTGCGCACTGCGCCCTGCGGCCGGCCGAGCAGTCCCCAGGGCCGCAGCACCAGCACAAGCGCCATCACCAGGAACTCGACGACCAGCGTGAGCTTCGAGAACGCGAAAGAGGTGCCGCCGATCGACACCGTGCCGACCGCGTAGCACAGCGCCTTGATCTCTGCGATCAGCAGCGCGGCGAGGTAGGCACCGGGGATGCTGCCCATGCCGCCCACGACGACGACGACGAACGCCTCGCCGATCGTGGTCAGGTCCATCGCGAGGTTGGCCGGCTCGCGCGGGATCTGCAGCGCGCCGCCCAGGCCAGCCAGCAGCGAACCGAGCGCGAACACCGCGGTGAACAGCTTCGCCTGGTCCACGCCGAGCGCCGCGACCATCTCGCGATCCTGGGTGGCCGCCCGGATCAGGATGCCGAAGCGGGTGCGCGTGAGGAGCAGCCACAGCGCGCCGAGCACCAGCGGGCCGACCACGACGAGGAACAGGTCGTAGACCGGGAACCGCGCGCCGAGCACCTCCACCGCGCCCTTCATGCCCGGCGCCTTCGGGCCGAGCAGGTCCTCCGGCCCCCAGAGCCACAGCACCGCGTCGCGCACGATCAGCGCGACCCCGAAGGTCGCGAGCAGCTGGAACAGCTCCGGCGCCATGTAGACCCGGCGCAGCACCAGCAGCTCGATCACCGCGCCGATCACCGCGGTCAGCGCCGCGGCGAGCAGCACCCCGCTCCAGAAGCCGAGCCCGCTGGTCGGCCCGAACCGCTCGATCAGGCTCCAGGCGAGGTAGATCCCCACCATGTACAGCGAGCCGTGCGCGAAGTTGACGATCCGGCTGACGCCGAAGATCAGCGACAGCCCGACCGCCACCAGGAACAGCGTCGAGGCGCTCGCCAGCCCGTTGAGGAGCTGGA
>JADCHE010000108.1 GCA_020248665.1 Burkholderiales bacterium
ATCCGGCCGCAGCGCAGGGGCCGGCAGTGCACCGAGCGCGCGCACGCCGGCCACGACGGGGAGACGGTGCTCTGCTTGCGCGACGTGACCCGCGAGACCGAGCTCGACCGGATGAAGCGCGGTTTCCTGACGACGGCCGCGCACGAACTGCGCACGCCGCTCGCCAGCGTCTTCGGCTACGCCGAGTTGCTGATCGCGCGCGAGTTAGACGCGCCGAAGCGCCAGCGGATCCTGCAGCCGATCCACGCGCAGGCGAAGCTGCTGTCCTCGATGATCGACAACCTGCTCGACCTCTCGAAGATCGAGGCGCGTCGCCACCGCGAGGCGGTGTTCTACCCGGTGCCGGTCGGCATGCTGGTCGACGGCGCGCTCGAGGGCCTGGCCGCGGTCGAGGGGCCGCGCGAAGTCGAGGTCGCCGTGGAGGCCGGCGCGCGCTCCGTCGAGGTTGCCGTGGATCCCGACCGCACGCGGCAGGCGATCACACGCGTGCTGTCGAACGCCGGCCGCTACTCCACGCCCGGCTCGCTGGTCCGCCTCGCGGTGCGCACTGCAGCGGGCCCGGACGGCCCGGCCGTCGTCGTCGCCGTCACGGACCACGGGATCGGCATGAGCGCCGAGCAGTGCGCGCGCGCCTTCGAGCCGTTCTATCGGGCCGACCGGTCCGGCCGCATCCCCCGCATCGGGCTCGGGCTCAGCATCGCGAAGGAGGTGCTGGAGATGCAGGGCGGCGGCATCGCGCTGCGAAGCGAGCCCGGCGTGGGTACCGAGGTCGCGATCCGGTTGCGAGTCGCTCCGACCGGGATGCGGCTGCCGGGCCGAGCGGAGCGCGCGTCCGAAGGCTGACGGGCGGCCGCGCGACATCGGCCGCCTATCGGCGGTTGCCCGTCCTGGACGGACCCGCGCGCGGCAGGGATGCCGTCGGGTCGGACTCCCGTCCGACCCGCTGCGCGGGCGCCGACCCGTGCTCGGCGCACCCCCGCTCCGCCCCGTTCGGGTGGCGGCGCGCGGTGCTCACCGAAACCCCGCCCTCACCGCTGGTCGATCGGCTTGACGTCGCGGCGGGTCGAGCCGACGAACAGCTGGCGCGGCCTGCCGATCTTCTGCTCCGGATCCGAGATCATCTCGTTCCACTGCGCGATCCAGCCGACGGTGCGCGCAAGCGCGAAGATGCAGGTGAACATCGACGTCGGGATACCGAGCGCCTTCTGCACGATACCCGAGTAGAAGTCGACGTTCGGGTACAGCTTGCGCGACACGAAGTAGTCGTCTTCGAGCGCGATCTGCTCGAGCTTCATCGACAGCGCGAACAGCGGGTCGTTGTTGAGCCCGAGCTCGCCGAGCACCTCGTAGCAGGTCTCGCGCATCAGCTTGGCGCGCGGATCGTAGTTCTTGTAGACCCGGTGCCCGAAGCCCATCAGCTTCACGCCCGAGTTCTTGTCCTTGACCTGCGAGATGAACTCGCCGATCTTCGCGATCCCGCCCTGCGCGTGGATCTGGTCGAGCATCTGCAGGCAGGCCTCGTTCGCGCCGCCGTGAGCGGGCCCCCAGAGCGTGGCGATGCCGGCGGCGATGCAGGCGAACGGGTTCGCGCCCGAGGAGCCCGCGAGCCGCACCGTCGAGGTCGAGGCATTCTGCTCGTGGTCGGCGTGCAGGATCAGGATCCGGTCGAGCGCGCGCACCAGCACGTCGTTGACCTCGTAGTCCTCGCACGGCGTGCCGAACATCATCCGCATGAAGTTCGCCGAGTAGGACAGCTTGTTCTGCGGGTACATGAACGGCTGGCCGTTCGAGTACTTGTACGCCATCGCGACGAGCGTCGGCATCTTCGCGATCAGGCGGATCGCCGAGATCCGCCGGTGCTCCGGATCGTTGATGTCGAGCGAGTCGTGATAGAACGCCGACAGTGCGCCGACGCAACCCACGAGGATGGCCATCGGATGCGCGTCGCGGCGGAACCCCTGGAAGAAACGCGTCATCTGCTCGTGGACCATCGTGTGTCGCGTGACGCGGAACTCGAAATCCTTCTGCTGCGCCCGGTTCGGCAACTCGCCGTACAGCAGCAGGTGGCAGGTCTCGAGGTAGTCGCAGTTCTGCGCGAGCTGCTCGATCGGGTAGCCGCGGTACAGCAGCTCGCCCTTGTCGCCGTCGATGTAGGTGATCTTCGAGTCGCATGCCGCGGTCGACATGAACCCTGGGTCGAACGTGAACCGGCCCGTCTGCCCGTACAGCTTGCGGATGTCGATCACCTCGGGGCCGACGGTCCCCTCGTAGATCGGGAAGTCGATCGACGGCGTACCGTCGGAGAAACTCAGCGTGGCTTTCTTGGTGGAGTTCATCGCTCGCCCTGTGCAGTCGTGCGGAAGGAGTGGATCGGGTCGGTTCGGGTGATCGGGGCGATCGTCCTGGTCCGGGCGCGCGTCAGGCGCCGCGCAGCCGCGCCAGCACCCGCAGCGACTCGGGAGCGAGGTCGGCGGCGGGTTCGGTGCGAGCCAGGATCAGGTCGAGCAGTTCATTGTCGGACAGATCGAGCAGCCGATCCAGCCCGGCCACGTCACCGTCCGTCAGCGACCCTTCGTGCGCGTCAAGGAAGCGCGTCAGCACCAAGTCGTTCTCGAGCAGGCCGCGGCGCGCGCGCCATCGAAGCCTCCGCCGCCGGGCCGGATCGTCCTGGTGGCCGGCGGCAGGCGCCTCGGGCGGCAGGGTCGCGTGCACCGCAGGGTCCCCGGCTCCGCTCAGACCGCGCGGCGGACCATCAGGTCCTTGATCTTGCCGATCGCGAGCGTCGGGTTCAGGCCCTTCGGACAGACGTCGACGCAGTTCATGATCGTGTGGCAGCGGAACAGCCGGTAGGGATCCTCGAGGTCGTCGAGGCGCGCGCTGGTCGCCTGGTCGCGACTGTCGGCGATGAAGCGGTACGCCTGCAGCAGGCCGGCCGGGCCGACGAACTTGTCCGGATTCCACCAGAACGACGGGCAGCTGGTCGAGCAGCACGCGCACAGGATGCACTCGTACAGGCCGTCGAGTTCGTTGCGCTCCTCGGGGGACTGCAGGCGCTCCTTCTCGGGCGGCGGCGTGTCGTTGATCAGGAACGGCTTGATCGAGTGGTACTGCTTGAAGAACTGGGTCATGTCCACGATCAGGTCGCGGATGACCGGCAGGCCCGGCAGCGGCTTGAGGACGATCGGCTCCTTCAGGTCGCGCAGGTTGGTGATGCACGCGAGACCGTTCTTGCCGTTGATGTTCATCGCGTCGGACCCGCACACGCCCTCGCGGCACGAGCGGCGGTACGCGACGGAGTCGTCGGCGACCTGCTTGATGCGCATGAGCGCGTCGAGCAGCATCTTGTCGGTCGGCAGAAGCTCGACCGTCAGGTCCTGCATGTAGGGCTTGGCGTCCTTGTCCGGGTCGTAGCGGTAGATCGAGAACCGTACGGTCCGGGTGGCGACCTTGGCGCCGTTGGGCGCGCTCACGACTGCGTTCATTCGGTTCCTGCTCCTCGCCTCAGAACGTCCGGGCCTTCGGCTCGAAGGTCTCGACGGTCAGCGGCTTCATGTTCACCGGCTTGTAGTCGAGCCGGTTGCCCTCGCTGTAGTACAGCGTGTGCTTGATCCAGTTGGCGTCGTCGCGGCTCGGGAAGTCGCGGTGCGCGTGGGCGCCGCGGCTCTCCTTGCGGGCCTCGGCCGACACGATCGTGGCCTTGGCGGTCTCGACGAGGTTGTCCAGTTCGAGCGCCTCGACGCGCGCCGTGTTGAACACCTTCGACTTGTCCTTGATGTGGACGTTCCCGGCGCGCTCGGCGAGCTCCATGATCTTGGTCACGCCCTCGGTCAGCAGCTCCGAGGTGCGGAACACGCTGCAGTGGGTCTGCATCGCGCGCCTGATCCCGTTGGCCACCTCCTGCGTGTTCTCGCCCGAGTTCGATCCGTCGAGACGGGCCAGACGGGCCAGCGACGCGTCTGCGGCCTGCGCGGGGAGTGCCCGGAAGCCCTGGTCCTTGAACTTCGCCTCGACGATGTGGTTGCCGGCCGCACGGCCGAAGACCACCAGGTCGAGCAGCGAATTGGTGCCCAGGCGGTTCGCGCCGTGCACCGACACGCACGCGCACTCGCCGATCGCGTACAGCCCCTCGACGATCGAGTTCGGGTCGCCGTTCTTCGGGACGACGACCTGGCCGTGGTAGTTGGTCGGGATGCCGCCCATCTGGTAGTGGATCGTCGGCACGACCGGGATCGGATCCTTGATCGGGTCGACGTTCGCGAACTTGATCGCGATCTCGCGGATCGACGGCAGCTTCTTCATGATCTTCTCGGCGCCGAGATGATCGAGCTTGAGCAGCACGTAGTCGCCGTCCGGGCCCGCGCCCCGCCCTTCCTTGATCTCCTGGTCCATCGAGCGCGAGATGAAGTCGCGCGGCGCCAGATCCTTGAGCGTGGGCGCGTAGCGCTCCATGAAGCGTTCGCCGTCCTTGTTGAGCAGGATGCCGCCCTCGCCGCGCACGCCCTCGGTGATCAGCACGCCCGCACCGGCCACGCCGGTCGGGTGGAACTGCCAGAACTCCATGTCCTCGAGCGGGATGCCCGCCCGCGCCGCCATCCCCATGCCGTCGCCGGTGTTGATGAAGGCGTTGGTGGACGCGGCCCAGATGCGGCCGGCGCCGCCCGTGGCGAGCACGGTGACCTTGGCCTCGAGGACCATCACCTCGCCGGTCTCCATCTCGAGCGCGACCACCCCGACCACGGCGCCCTCTGCGTCGCGGATCAGGTCGAGCACCATCCACTCGACGAAGAACTGCGTGCGGGCGCGCACGTTGCGCTGGTAGAGCGTGTGCAGCAGCGCGTGGCCGGTGCGGTCGGCGGCGGCGCAGGCGCGCTGCACAGGCTTCTCGCCGAAGTTCGCGGTGTGGCCGCCGAACGGGCGCTGGTAGATCGTGCCGTCGGCGTTGCGGTCGAACGGCATGCCGAAGTGCTCGAGCTCGTAGACGACCTGCGGGGCCATCTTGCACATGTACTCGATCGCGTCCTGGTCCCCGAGGTAGTCGGAGCCCTTGACCGTGTCGAACATGTGCCAGTACCAGTTGTCCTCGCTCATGTTGCCGAGCGAGGCGCCGATGCCGCCCTGTGCGGCCACCGTGTGCGAGCGCGTCGGGAACACCTTGGACAGGACGGCGACGTTGTAGCCGGCCTCGGCCAGCTGCAGCGAGCAGCGCATGCCGGCACCGCCGGCGCCCACGATCACCGCGTCGAAGCGCCGACGCGGCAGACCGTTCGCGAGTCGATTCAGGACTTCGGCCAACTCAGACTCTCCAGAGGATGATCACCGCCCAGATGGCGTATCCGACGAGCGCCACGACGGTGGCGACCTGCAGGACGAGGCGCGCGCCGGTGGGCTTGATGTAGTCCATGTAGATGTCGCGCACGCCGACCCACGCGTGCCAGATCAGCGCGAGCACCGCGACCAGCGTCGCGACCTTCATCCAGACCGACGCGAAGAGGCCGGCCCAGGTGCCGTAGTTCAGCTCGGAGGTGAACAGCACCGCGCCCAGCAGCAGCAGCGTGTAGGCCAGCAGCACGACCGCGGAGACGCGCTGCGCGAGCCAGTCGCGCAGGCCGTAGTGCGCGCCGACGACGATTCGACGGGTGGTCATGTCAGAACGCTCCGAACAGCTTGAGGGCGAACACGACGGTCAGCGCGGCGGTGATGCCGAGCACCACGGTGGCCGAGCTGCGCGCGGCCTCCTTCTGGATGCCGACGTGGCGGTCGAGCAGCAGGTAGCGGATGCCGGCGACGGCGTGGTGGATGAACGCCCAGCCGAGCACCAGAAGCACCAGCTTGCCGGGCACGCTGCCGACCACCGCGCGGTAGGTCTCGAAGCTGATCTCGCTGGTGAGGCTCTGCTGGAGCAGGTACAGGATGAACGGGATGCCGAGCAGGAAGAGCAGCGCTCCGCTGATGCGGTGGAGGATCGAGACGATGCCGGCGGGCGGCAACCGGTACGACAGGATCTGGGAGACGTGGATGTTCCGGTACTGGGGTCGCGCCTTCTTGGCGGCGATGTCGGCCATGGATGCCTCGGACGGTGCTCTGGGACTCAGGGGACGCACGGGCACGCCGGAGGTTGCAGCGGACCGATGCGCGCGCCCTCACGCATGGCGCACCGTCCCGGCACCCCGACCTCCCCGTTTTTTGGTCGGGCAAAACCGCGACATTCTGACGCATTTCTCGCGCCGCACCAATTCTCAGCTCAGCTCGTTGAAATAGTGGTGGTCGCGCGTCAGGTACCAGCCACGGCGCACCTCCACCGGCTTGTCGCCGTATGTCTGGGACACGCGATCGACAAGCAGAAGCGGCGTGCCCGTCTGTACCCCGAGCGCGACCGCCTCGCCCTCGCCCGCGGCGACCGCGCGCAGCCGCTCGGACGCACGGATCATCCTCGTGCCGAACTCGGTCTCGAGCAGCGCGTAGAGCGGCCCACTGTAGGCGGTCAGCCGCTCGGCGCTCAGGCCGCGGAACGGCGCGCCGGGCAGCCAGATCTCCTCGAGCACCGTCGGCACGCCGTCGAACTCGAGCAGCCTGCGGATGGTGACGACCGAGTCCCCGGCCTTGAGTTCCAGCGCACGCGCGATCTCGACCGGCGCGCGCAGCCGCCGGCAGTCGAGGAAACGCGAGGTCGGCTGGCGCGCCTCGCCCTCGTCCGGGCGCAGCCGCAGGAAGCGGAACTGGGCGCGCGCCTCGTGGTGGCTCGCGACGAAGGTGCCCCGGCCCTGCCGGCGCACCAGCAGGTTCTCGGCCGCGAGCGCGTCGATCGCCTTGCGCACCGTGCCCTGGCTCACGCCATAGCGCGCCGCGAGCTCGAGCTCGCTCGGGATGGCCTCGCCGGGGCGCCATTCGCCCGACTGGAGACTGTGCACCAGCCGATCGCGGATCTGCCGGTAGAGCGGGCTGAACGTGACCGAGCTCATGGCGCGGATCAGACCACGCGCAGCTCCGATTGTCCAGTGTCTGACGTCTTATATAAGATATAGCTCGCGGTTGACTTCGCCCCCCGCCCGCTCCTAAACTCGCGCTCGATTTCGACCCCCTTCGAAGGACGACCATGACCAAGCCCCCCAAGCGCGTCGCGGTGACCGGCGCCGCCGGCCAGATCGGTTACTCGCTGCTGTTCCGGATCGCCAACGGCGACATGCTGGGCAAGGACCAGCCGGTGATCCTGCAGCTGCTCGAGATCCCCGACGAGAAGGCCCAGAAGGCACTCAAGGGCGTGATGATGGAGCTCGAGGACTGCGCGTTCCCGCTGCTCGCCGGCATGAGCGCGCACGGCGACCCGGCGGCCGGCTTCAAGGACGCGGATCACGCGCTGCTGGTCGGCGCGCGGCCGCGCGGCCCGGGCATGGAGCGCAAGGACCTGCTCGCCGCGAACGCGCAGATCTTCACCGCGCAGGGCAAGGCCCTGAACGCGGCGGCCTCACGCGACGTGCGCGTGCTGGTGGTCGGCAACCCCGCCAACACCAACGCCTACATCGCGATGAAGTCGGCGCCCGACCTGCCGAAGAAGAACTTCACCGCGATGCTGCGGCTCGACCACAACCGCGCGCTGTCGCAGATCGCGGCCAAGACCGGCAAGCCCGTCTCGTCGATCCGCAGGCTCTGCGTCTGGGGCAACCACTCGCCGACGATGTACGCGGACTACCGGTTCGCGACGATCGACGGCCAGTCCGTCAAGGCGATGATCGACGATCATGCCTGGAACAAGGACTCCTTCCTGCCGACGGTCGGCAAGCGCGGCGCGGCGATCATCGAGGCGCGCGGCCTGTCGTCGGCCGCCTCCGCTGCCAACGCCGCGATCGACCACATGCGCGACTGGGCGCTCGGCACGAACGGCGAGTGGACGACGATGGGCATTGCGTCCGATGGCTCGTACGGTATCCCGCAGGACGTGATGTACGGCTACCCGGTGATCTGCAAGGGCGGCCAGTACGAGGTCGTCCAGGGGCTCGAGGTCGACGCGTTCAGCCGCGAGCGGATGGACCTGACGCTCAAGGAGCTCCTCGAGGAGCGCGACGGCGTCGCCCACCTGCTGCCCTGAGCCGCGTCGATGTCGCCCCGAGCGCCCGTCCGATCCCGCGCGGACCCGCCGTCAGTCGAATCCCCGGGGGCGCCGGAGGCCTCGGCGACGCATCCGAGCGACGGACGGTGGCGGCCCCCGCGGGCGCTCCGGTGGACAATGTCTGACCCTTGCCCGCAGGAGCCCACACCGTGAACCGCACCGTCGCCCCCCTCTCGCGCCTCGTCGCCTCGATCGCCGTCTGCGGCGCCCTCGTCGCGCCGGCCGTCGCCCAGGACGCCAAGCCCGCGCCGGCCGCCAAGCCGGCCGCCCAGAAACCCGCCCCGAAGCGCCCGGCCAACGTGCCGCCGCCGACCACCGCCGAGCAGATGGCGGATCTGCCGCACGCCGACGAGGAGCAGCGCCAGGCCGCGACACTGGTGCACTACGGCAAGTACGTCTGCGACGAGAAGTTCGAGGTCTTCATCGAACGGAATCCGGTATTCTCCGGCTACGTCGACGTCCGCTACAAGCGCGACGTCTGGGTCATGAAGCCCGTCGCGTCCAGGACCGGCGCGGTGCGGCTCGAGGACACGCGCGGCAAGGTGCTGCTCGTGCAGATCCCGTTCAAGTCGATGCTGCTGAACACGCAGACCGGCCAGCGCATCATCGACTCGTGCCAGCACGACAATCAGCGCGACGCCGAGAAGCAGGCCAAGTCCGACCCGTCATCGCAGACCTCGAACCTCAAGTAGGCCTGCCCCGCCCCAGCATGCGCCCGCCCGCCGCCGCCCGAACCGTCCGCGCCCCGTGCGCGGCCCGCGCGTCCGGGCGTCGCCCGTGCGCCGGAGCGGCCGGGTGACGGCGGCCCGGGGAGCCCTGCCCACGCTCGCGTGCGTCGCGGCCGCGCTCACCGCGCTCCTGCCCTCGCCCGGCGAGGCGCATCCACGCCGCCGCGCGGGCCTGTGGGAGGTCCGCGTCGCGGGCTCCGACGCGATCGGCATGGCGCCCACCCGCTTCTGCGTCGGCGAGCAGACCGACACCGCCCGCTCGCACCTCGACCGCAGCCCGGGTGCGCGCGGCTCGTGCAGCCTCGGCGAGTTCGTCCGCTCCGGCGAGGCCTGGGTCGCCGAGTCCGTCTGCCGCGAAGGCAAGTCGGCCGTCGTCAGCCGCGCGGTCGCGACCGGCGACTTCGAGACCGAGTACCGCATCGACACGATCGTGCAGTCCCCCGCCCCGAGCGGCGGACGGCGCGAGGACCGGGAGGCGGTCGTCGCACGCTGGCTCGGCCCCTGCGAGGCGAGCCAGCGCCCCGGCGACCTGGTGATCCCCGGTATGGGGACGCTGAACATGGACGACGGTACGTTCCGCGCCGAAGCGCCCCAGAGGCTGCGCCGCGCCGCCGACCCGTCGAAGGCCCCGCGCTGAGGGCCGCCCCGATCACCCGCTCACTCCGATACGACCCTTCCGCACAGAGAGGCACGAGATGGCACACAACGCGTTCAAGACCCTGAAGGAGCTGAAGCTGAAATCCGGCAAGGACGGCAGCTTCTATTCCCTGCCCGCGCTCGCGAAGACCTTCCCCAACGTCTCGCGCCTGCCGGTGTCGATCCGGATCGTGCTCGAGTCGGTGCTGCGCAACGTCGACGGCAAGAAGGTGACCGAGCAGCACGTCGAGCAGCTCGCGAACTGGCAGCCGAACGACAAGCGCACCGACGAGATCCCGTTCATCGTCGCGCGCGTCGTGCTGCAGGACTTCACCGGCGTGCCGCTGCTCGCCGATCTCGCCGCGATGCGCTCGGTCGCCTCGAAGATGGGCAAGGATCCGAAGCGCATCGAGCCGCTGGTGCCGGTCGACTTGGTCGTCGACCACTCGGTGATGATCGACCACTACGGCACGAAGGACTCGCTCGACCTGAACATGAAACTGGAGTTCCAGCGCAACGCCGAGCGCTACCAGTTCATGAAGTGGGGCATGCAGGCGTTCGACACGTTCAAGGTCGTGCCCCCGGGCATCGGCATCGTCCACCAGGTCAACCTCGAGTACCTGGCGCGCGGCGTGCACGCGAAGAAGTACGGCAAGGCCCGCGTCTACTACCCGGACACGCTGGTCGGCACCGACAGCCACACGACGATGATCAACGGCATCGGCGTGGTCGGCTGGGGCGTCGGCGGCATCGAGGCCGAGGCCGGCATGCTCGGACAGCCGGTCTACTTCCTGACGCCGGACGTCGTCGGCGTGCACCTGAAGGGGCGCCTGCGCGAGGGCGTGACCGCCACCGACCTGGTGCTGCGGATCACCGAGATGCTCCGTCGCGAGAAGGTGGTGGGCAAGTTCGTCGAGTTCTTCGGCGAGGGCACCGCGAGCCTCGCGCTGCCGGACCGCGCGACGATCGCCAACATGGCGCCGGAGTACGGCGCAACGATGGGCTTCTTCCCGGTCGACGACAAGACGATCGCCTACTTCGAGGGCTCGGGCCGCACGAAGGACGAGATCGAAGCCTTCGAGGCCTACTTCAAGGCGCAGGGCCTGTTCGGCGTGCCGAAGGCCGGCGAGCTGTCGTACTCGAAGGTGGTCGAGCTCGACCTGTCGACGGTGGCCCCGTCGCTAGCCGGGCCGAAGCGCCCGCAGGACCGCATCGAGATCGGCCAGGTGAAGGCGACCTTCGCGGACCTCTTCTCGAAGCCGACGTCCGAGAACGGCTTCAACAAGTCCGCGGCCGACCTCGGCAAGACCTACCGGACGCCGAGCGGGCTCGAGCTGCGCAACGGCGACGTGCTGATCGCGGCGATCACCTCGTGCACGAACACCTCGAACCCCGGCGTGCTGCTCGCCGCGGGCCTGCTCGCGAAAAAGGCCGCCGCGCGCGGCCTGAAGGTCGCGCCGCACATCAAGACCTCGCTCGCCCCCGGTTCGCGCGTCGTCACCGAGTACCTGGAGAAGGCGAAGCTGCTCGAGCCGCTCGCGCAGCTCGGCTTCGCCGTCGCGGCTTACGGCTGCACGACCTGCATCGGCAACGCCGGCGACCTGACCCCGGAGATCAACGAGGCGATCGTCGCGAACGACATGGTCTGCGCGGCGGTGCTCTCGGGCAACCGGAACTTCGAGGCGCGGATCCACCCGAACCTGCGCGCGAACTTCCTCGCCTCGCCGCCGCTGGTGGTCGCCTACGCGATCGCGGGCAACGTGACGGTCGACCTGATGACCGAGCCGCTCGGCAAGGATGCCAAGGGCAAGGACGTCTACATCGGCGACATCTGGCCGACCTCGGACGAGATCCACGCGCTGATGAAGTACGCGATGGACGCGAAGACCTTCAAGCGGCTCTACGGCGACCTGACCAAGGACCACACCCTGTGGAACGCGGTACCGGCCGCGGCCGGCCAGGTCTACGACTGGCCGCAGTCGACCTACATTGCCGAGCCGCCGTTCTTCGGCGAGTTCTCGATGAGCCCGACCGCGAGCGGCTCGATCCGCGGCGCGCGCGCGCTCGGCCTGTTCGGCGACTCGATCACCACCGACCACATCTCGCCCGCCGGCTCGATCAAGGCCGATTCGCCGGCGGGCAGGTTCCTGCTAGAGAACGGCGTGATCAAGGCGGACTTCAACTCGTACGGCGCGCGGCGCGGCAACCACGACGTGATGATGCGCGGCACCTTCGCCAACGTGCGCATCAAGAACCTGATGCTGCCGCCGAAGGCCGACGGCTCGCGCGAGGAAGGCGGCGTGACGCTGTTCCAGCCGAGCGGCGAGAAGATGTTCATCTACGACGCGGCGATGAGGTACATCGCCGAGGGTACCCCGACGGTCATCTTCGGCGGCGAGGAGTACGGCACCGGCTCGTCGCGCGACTGGGCGGCCAAGGGCACGCAGCTGCTCGGCGTGCGCGCGGTGGTGGCACGCAGCTTCGAGCGGATCCACCGCTCGAACCTGGTGGGCATGGGCGTGCTGCCGCTGCAGTTCAAGGGCTCGGACTCCTGGGAGTCGCTCGGCATCCGGGGCGACGAGACCTTCGACATCGAGTTCCCGGCCGAGATGAAGCCGCAGCAGGACATCGTGATGACGGTCACCGGCAAGGAGGGCGCGAAGCGCTCGGTGACGCTGCTGTCGCGCATCGACACGCCGATCGAGGTCGACTACTTCCGCCACGGCGGCATCCTGCCGTTCGTGCTGCGCGAGCTGATGGCCGCCTGACGGCGGACACGGGCCCGGCGCAACACCGGCCCGTCCTTGCGGCGGGCTCGAGCCACCGCCCGTCCGTCGCCGGCGACCCCGTTGGACGCTGGAGTACACTGGCTCGAACGCCCTGCTCAGCCCCTCCACGATCCGTCGTGCTGACCCGCCCGGCCTCGGCCGACATCACCCTGCCCCCGCTGTCCCGCGCGCTGCTCGTCGCGGCGCTCGCGTTCGGCTTCTGCCTGCTCGCGCGGCTGGTGTCGCACGGCGACGCGGTGCGGCTGCTGTTCTGGCCGGCGACCGGCGTCGCGTTCGCGTTCGGCTGGCGGCACGGCCTGGCGTGGACCGCACCGGCGGCCCTTGGGGCGCTCGCCTACGGCGCGATCGCCTACCGCGACGCCGGCCTCGCCGCTGCGGCCGCCGCGGTCACCGTGATCGGCGCGGTGCTCCCCATCATGGTGCTGCGCCGACTCGGCGAATGGAAGCCGGCCGAGTACCGGCTCGAAGCCGTGGTCCGGTTCCTCTGCGCCACCCTGCTGATCGGCGCGCCGGTCACCGCGATGATCGCCGGCACCGCCGTGATGGTGACCCCCGCTAGCGCCGGCATCCACCCGCTGCACGTCTACCTGTCGGCCTGGCTCGCCGGCGCGCTCGGCACGATACTGGTCGCGCCGGCCGTGCTCGCCTGGATCGACGACTCGCTGCCGCAGGCGGATGCGGGCGACCCGCAGTTGCCGATGTTCGACCTGTCCGGGCTGCTGATGACGCTGGTGGTCGCGGGCGGCAGCCTGCTGCTGTCGTCGATCGGCCAGGTGGAATACGCCTACGTGATGCAGTTCGTGTTCTTCCCGATCGTCGCCTGGACGGCGATCCGAATGGACGAGCGCGCGAACGCGCTGACGCTGCTGCTGTCCGCGCTGCCGCTGCTCGCGACGCGCGCCTACCAGGTGCCGGCCGCGGGCGACGACTACCACCGCGCGATCGAAGCGGCGGTGATGGTGTTCTGCGCGGTCGTCGTCGCCCTCGTACTGCAGGCGGTGGCCGCCGACCGGCGGCTCGCGCTGCTGCGGGTCGCGCGCCAGTCGCGCCAGGACATGACGACCGGGCTGCTCAACGACCGCGGACTGCTCGCCGAGTTCGGCGACCGGCTCGCCTCGGCGCAGCGCCCGAACTTCGGCCTGATCGGCGTGCACCTGACCAACTTCGACTCGGTCAGCGACCTGTGCGGCACGATCCAGGCGATGCAGCTGGAGCAGGCGAGCGCCGCGCTGCTGCTGCGCCAGCCCGGGACGCAGTTCGCCGCGCGCCTGTCGGCCGGGCGCTACGCGCTGGTCATCGAGGCGGACACGGTCGCCCAGGTACGCACGGTCGCGCGCGAGGTCTACTCTCAGCTCGCCGGCCAGCGCTTCTCGACCGAGCACGGCAACCTGCGGCTGCAGGCCTGCGTGGGCGGCCTGCTGATCGACCGGCACGCGCTGATCAACAGCGAGGATTGCCTCGCATCGCTCGCCGACGCGCTCGCGATCGCCGCCTCGGTGCGTGACCCGCAGCTCTTCGTCGAGCCCCTGTCGCAGATGATGATCGACTCGCGGCGCGCGCACCAGAGCAAGATCGAGCACATTCGCCAGGCGGTGCAGGAGACGCGCCTGGAGCTCTACGCTCAGCCGGTGATCGACCCGGATGCGCCCGAGGGCACGATCTCGTACGAGGTGCTGACGCGGCTGCGCGACCGCGACGGCGGACTGATCCAGCCGCCCGAGTTCCTGACGCTCGCGGTGCAGGCGCAGCTGTCGGTGCCGCTCGACCGCGCGGTGGTCAAGCGCGCGTTCGAGTGGCTGGCCACCCACCCGGTGGCGCTCGCGCGCACGCACAAGTGCTCGATCAACCTGTCGGGTGCGACGATGAGCGACGGTGCGATCGCCGAGTACATCAAGCAGCAGCGCGCCCTCTACGACGTACCGGCCGAGCGGATCGTGTTCGAGATCACGGAGAGCGAGGCGATCCGCAATCCGTCGGCGGCCTCGCGGCTCGTCGACGAGCTGAAGGCGCAGGGCTTCGGCATCGCGCTCGATGACTTCGGCACGGGGCTCGCGACCTTCGAGTACCTGAAGCGCTTCCCGCTCGACTACCTGAAGATCGACGGCTCGTTCATCCGCAACCTCACGACCAGCCCGATCGACGAGGAGATCGTGATGTCGACGGTCCGCGTCGCACGACGGCTCAAGCTGCGTACGATCGCCGAGCACGTCCACAGCGAGAACGTTCACGAGCGGCTGCGCGAGATCGGCGTCGACTACCTGCAGGGCGACCTGTTCGGCAAGCCCGAGCCGATCGCCACACTGTTCACGAGGTTCCCGGAGTTCGCGCGGGACGAGGCGGTGTTGCCGGGGGCCGCCGGCCTCGGGCACGACGCCGAACCTGCGGTCGCGACGGCCGGGCGAGCGCCCGCTGCAGCAGCGCCGGCCGCCGAAGCGCACGAGCCGGGCGGCCGCTGAGCCGGACACCGATCGCGGACCGTCGGTCCGAACGGGGTCACCGCGGGGATCAGCCGCCGCGACCCGCGCCGTCGCCCTGCCCGGCCTGCAACGCCTCCCAGCGCCGCAGATCCGCCTCGACGTCGACGTCCCAGACGGTGCGCAGCAGCGCCACGCGCAGGCCGGCCTGCGCCGCCCGCGCGAGAGTCGTCGCCATGACGTCGGCCGTGCCCCAGTCCATCCGATCGAACAGCGCCGGTGCCGACCTCGCCATGCCCACCAGCGCGTACCCGCCGTCCTCGGCCGGCGCGAACACCGCGTCGGCGGCGGCAAGCGCGTCGAATGCGTCGCGCAGGTCCGCCGGCCGCAGCGCAGGGCAGTCGCTGCCCACCAGCACCGGCCGCTCGCCCGCGGCGAGCGCCGCATCGAGCGCCTCGCGCATCCGCTCACCCAGGTCGGTACCTCGCTGCGGACCGACCCGCCATCCCTCGGCCAGGAGCGCCTCGGGCAGCGCGGCCGCGGCGCTGCCCGGCGCCGCGCCGGCCGCGTCGTAGCGCAGCTCGAAGGTGTCTGCGCCACTCGCGCGGGCGAGCGCGAGGGTCACCTCGACCAGCCGACGGTGGACCTGGAGCGCGCGCTCGGAGCCGATGCTCGCCGCCAGGCGCGTCTTCACGCGGCCCTCGACCGCGAGCTTCGCGAAGACGATCAGCCGCGTCCTCATCGTCTTCCGTAGTAGAGCCGGTGCAGCGTCGCCGGCGACACGCCGAGCGCGTAGGCCGCCCGCCATGCCCACATCTCGACGACGGTCCGGGCGACGCCCCGGCGCTCCCAGCGGCGCGCCGACACGAGCACGCGCTCGCGCAGGCTCGTGCAGCGCGCGACACGTCGGGCGCGCGTGCAGAGCTCGACGTCCTCCATCAGCGGGATCGGCGCGTAGCCCCCGAGCGCCTCCCAGAGCGCGCGATCGACGAAGATCGCCTGGTCGCCAGTCGCGATGCCGGTGGCGCGCGAGCGCAGGTTCATCATCGCGCCGACGAGCGCGAGCGCGCGGCGCGGCGAGTCGAGCGTCACGTCGAAACGACCCCAGCGCGCGCCCTCGGCGAGTGCGGTACGCACCGCGCTACCCGCGCCAGGCGGCAGGCGCACGTCGGCGTGCAGGAACAGCAGCGCGTCGCCTCGGGCCCGGGCGGCGCCGGCGTTCATCTGGGAGGCCCGACCGCGCGGTGCGACGACGACGACCGCGCCGGCATCGGCAGCGAGCGCAGCGGTGCGGTCGCGGCTGCCGCCGTCGACGACGACCACCTCGTCCGCGTGCGCGCCCGCGTCGGCGACCGCCGCCGCGATCGACGGAGCCTCGTCGAGCGCCGGGATCACGATCGACAGCGTGCGCGGCGGCGTCCGCGCACCCGGCGGAATCGGTGTCACGTGTCTCACCGGCGGTCGTTCAGGCCCCAGTCGTAGTCGAGGAACGCGAGCGGCGCCGCCGCGTCGCGCACGCGCTGCCGGTCCGCCGGGTCGATCGCGAGCAGGTCCGAATAGGCGCCGAGGAACTGCTCGCGCGAGCGGATGCCGCGGGCGCCGCGCTCCCAGTCCTCCCGGAACCACTCGAAGATCTTCGACACCTCGAGCCGGCGCGAGCGCGGGTCGTAGCGGTTGCGGCTCGCATCGCGGAGGAACCGTCGCGTGCTGTCCTCGAGCTGCGCGTCGAGCCGCTCGGCGACCAGCGCTTCCGGGCGCAGTGCCGGGCAGCCGATCGACGCGCAGTTGACGACGAAATGCACGCGCGGCTCGTCGAAGGCACCCGGGGCGCGCAGCATGCCGTGCTCGAGGTCGTCGAGGTGACGCTCCTCCCCGAGCAGGCGGAAGAAGCGCTTCTTCCACGGTGACTGGATCAGCGAGCCGAGGTCCTTGATCGACTTCAGGTCGGGATATCTCGTGAGCACGAGCTCGATCGCGAAGGCGTTGTAGGCGTTGGCGAGGAACGCGAACCTCTGCTCGCGCGTCATCGCATCGTACTCGGCGCGGGTGACCGCCTGGTAGGCGTCGAGCACCCTGCGCAGCTCGGCGCGGTCGGCGGCGAACCCGCGATAGGCCACGGTGCTCGCGGTGCCGGCCGCGTTCCACGCGACGTGCCGACGCAGCAGGGCGTCGAGCGCGACATGACCGTGATCGAGCGCCGCGTGCGCGGCGGGCGCGAACGGCAGCAGGCAGGCCGCCGCGACGAACGTGCGTCGGTGCATGGTCGGCCTCAGCGCAGCTGCCAGCGGTGGTAGCGCCTCACCCACTCCAGCAGCCGCTGCGGTGCGTGGGCGCGCTTCCACTCGCCGGCGACGAACTTGTTCGACTCGGCGAGCGTCGGATAGATGTGGATCGTACCGAGAACCTTGTTCAGCCCGAGGCCGTGCTTCATCGCCGTGACGAACTCGGCGATCAGGTCGCCGGCGTGCTCGCCGACGATCGTGACGCCCAGGATACGGTCGCTGCCCGGTCGCGTCAGCACCTTGACGAAGCCGTACGCAACGCCGTCGGCGATCGCCCGGTCGAGGTCGTCGATGCCGTAGCGGGCGACCTCGAAGGGCACACCCTGCGCGCGCGCCTCCTGCTCGTTCAGGCCGACGCGGGCGACCTCCGGGTCGACGAAGGTGCACCAGGGCACGACGCGCCAGTCGACACGGAAGGACCTGAACCGGCCGAACAGCGCGTTGACCGCCGCGAACCAGGCCATGTGCGCGGCGGTGTGCGTGAACTGGTACGGGCCCGCGACGTCGCCGACCGCGTACACGTTCGGGAAGCGCGTGCGCAGCCATGGGTCGACCGCGATCGTCCCCGCCCTGGTGAGCGGGATCCCGAGCGACTCGAGGCCGTAGCCGGTGGTGTTCGCGGTGCGGCCGAGCGCGCACAGCAGCTCGTCGAACTCGATGCGGACCTCGGTGCCCGAGCGGTCGGCGACCAGCACCTTGCGCACGCCGTCCGACTCGAAACGCAGCGCCTTCGTACCGGTGCGCACGTCGATGCCCTCGTCGCGGAAGCGCCGCTCGACGAACTCCGACACCTCCGGATCCTCGCGCCCCATCAGCCGCGGCGCCATCTCGACCTGCACGACCTTCGAGCCGAAGCGCGCGAACGCGAGCGCGAGCTCGCAGCCGATCGGCCCGCCACCCAGCACCAGCAGCCGGCGCGGCAGGCGGCGCAGGCCCCAGACGGTGTCCGAGGTCAGGCAGCCGACGACATCGAGGCCCGGGATCGGCGGCACCGTCGGGCGCGCGCCGGCGGCGATCACGATCGAGCGCGCCGACAGGCGCCACGTCGCACCGTCCGCGCCGCGCACCACCACCTCCCAGGGCGAGACGATCGTGGCCTCGCCCTGCATCACCTCGACGCCGAGCTTGGTGTACCGCTCGACCGAGTCGTGGGGCTCGATCTCGGCGACCACCCGCTGCACCCGCTCCATCACCTCGCCGAAGTCGAAGTCGACGCTCATCCGGCGCAGGCCGTAGTGCGAAGCGTGTCGCGCCTGTGACAGCAGCTTCGCGCTACGCAGCAGCGCCTTCGACGGCACGCAGCCGGTGTTCAGGCAGTCGCCGCCCATCTTGTGGCGCTCGACCAGCGTGACGCTCGCCTTGACCGCCGCCGCGATATACGCACTGACCAGCCCGCCGCTGCCCGCGCCGATGACGATCAGGTTGCGGTCGAAGCGCGAGGGCTTCGTCCAGCCGCGGTAGACGCGCCGCGCGGCGACCGCGTCGACGATCTTCTTGGCCACCAGCGGGAAGAGCCCGAGCAGCACGAACGAGCCGATCAGCGCGGGCGACACCAGACCCTTCAGCGAGTCGATCCGCGCGAGCGCGGTACCCGCGTTCACGTAGACGGCGGTGCCGGCCAGCATGCCGAGCTGGCTCACCAGATAGAAGGTGCGCGTCGCGATCGGCGTCAGGCCCATCGCGAGGTTGACCAGGAAGAACGGGAAGACCGGGATCAGCCGCAGCGTGAACAGGTAGAAGCCGCCGTCGCGCCGCACGCCCTCGTCGAGCGCCGCGAGCCGCTCGCCGAAGCGCGTGCGGACCGTGTCGCGAAACAGGAAGCGCGACCCTAGGAACGCGAGCGTCGCGCCGATCGACGACGCGAAGGAGACCAGCAGCAGTCCCCAGGCGAAACCGAAGAGCGCGCCGCCGAGCAGCGTCATCAGCGTCGCCGCGCCCGGCAGCGACAGCGCGGCCGCGACCACGTAGATCGCGAAGAACGCGCCCGCGGTCGCGAACGGCCTGGCGTCGACCCAGGCCTCGAGCTCGGCCTGGCGGGCCTTGACCGACTCGAGCGTCAGATACCGGTCGAGGTCGAATGCGAAGAACGCGCCGATCGCGGCGGCGATCGCGAGCAGCAGCAGCACACGGCGTGCGTTCATCGGTCCGCCCTCCCCGGCGGCGCGGGCGGTGCGTCAGGCGGCCGGGCGAAACCCGCCACCCTCGGCGGTCATCGGGCCTCAGGCCGCCACGAGCGCGCCGCCGCAGGAGCTGCCCTGTCCCGCGGTGCAGCCGTAGCAGTGGTCGCGCACGACGATCGGCAGTCCGGCGAGCGCGGTCGCGGCGAGCTCGCGCACATGGGTCCGCTCCCGACCGCCCGCGCGCATCGGCAGCCCGAGCATCTGGTTGAAGTCGCAGTCGTAGACCCAGCCCC